>DAOTAC010000152.1:0-5869 GCA_035382325.1 Bacillota bacterium
ACACCAGGCGTGGGCGGCCCACCGCATTCCTCCACGAGCCCATCGTAGCGCCCACCTCCGCCTATGGCATCCTGTGAGCCGATACCGCCCACGTTGTACTCGAACGTGGTCTTGGTGTAGTAGTCCAGCCCGCGCACTAAACGCGGGTTGATCACGTAGCCGACGCCCAGCTTATCGAGGAGCCGCCTTAGTCCATCAAAGTGGGCGCTGCACTCCGGGCAGAGCTGACCGAATATGGTAGGCGGCTCAGGCAGAGCATCCCGACATTCCTCGGATTTGCAGTCGAGCAGCCGAAGGGGGTTTCGGTCGTAACGCGACTTACACGACGGGCACAGCCTGTCCAGCACAGGCGCGTAGGCCTCTCGCAGTCGCTCGCGATAGGCAGGCTTGCACACAGGGCACCCAATGGAGTTGAGGTTGACCACAACATCCTGAATGCCCATGGCACGGAAGATCTCCAGCGGTGCGGCAATGACCTCGGCGTCGGCCTCCGGACCGGCAACGCCCATAACCTCCATTCCGAACTGGTGGAACTGGCGATACCGCCCTGCCTGGGGTCGCTCATACCGGAACATGGGGCCCATATAGTATAGCTTGGCCGGCAGTGCCCGGCCGGCCAGCCCATGCTCGACGAAGGCGCGCACAGCGGGGGCCGTCCCCTCGGGCCTCAGTGTGATGAGCCGCCCACCTCTGTCTTTGAAGGTGTACATTTCCTTCTCGACTATGTCGGTAGTAGACCCCACGCCCCGCTCGAACAACTCCGTATGCTCAAACATGGGCGTACGTATCTCCCTGTATCCGCACCTCTCGAAAGTCTCCCTCACCAGTCCTTCGACGAACTGCCACAGCCCAGCATCGTCAGGCATTATGTCGAAAGTGCCCCTCGGTGCAACTATCCCCACGGCGAACACCCTCCCGCAATCCTCATCGCCCAACCCGGGCCGTCAGCTATGGAAACGGGCGGGCCCAGGCCCGCCCGCTCACGCACCTTCGCCGGCTACTCCTGCGAGGCCCCGGCGTCCTCCACATCATCGGGCTCAGCGGCCTCGGGCTCAGCAGTCTCAGGCTCAGCAGTCTCTGCAGCCTTCTGCTGGGCCTCGTACCGCTCGATCAGCGCCTTCTGCAACGCGTCGATCTTATCCTTCTGGGCCTGTGCGTCTTCCTTCAAGCCCATCTCCTCAAAAGCCTCCAGGATCAGTCCGTGCGCGAATATGTCCTCGCCTGCAACCTCGGCCGCGTGCCGGTACACCTCAGCCGCCGCGTCGGTTTCACCGGCCTCCTTGAGGCTATCGGCCTGGGCTATCAGGATGAACCGGTCGCCCGCTCGGAGCTTTACCGCCTTTTCGAAAGCGGCCTTAGAATCATCGCCCTTGCCTGCTGCTGCCAGCGCTCTGCCTAGTGAAACCTGGAGATACGGATCCTCAGGCGACTGCTTGATGGCCTTTCTGTACAGCTTCACTGCTTCATCGAATTTCCCATCCTGCATCGCCCGGTATGCCAGCACCTGCGAGTCGACTATCTTGATCTTGGCCTTCTCGCGCAGCTCGGCGAGCAAGCTGTCGCGCGCTTCCTTTTCCTTGCGCGCACGCACAAGCTTCTCAATGCTCTCGCGAGCCTCGTCCAGAGTGAGTTGGGGATTAGTCTTCTGGGCGCGCTCGAACTCGGCGTTTACATCGTCTTCAGTGACCTCGACCGGCTTCGCATAGAGCGGATACTTGTCGATAAGCTGGCGCTTTACGAGCTCCTGCTTGTAGGTCTTTGGAGTATAGGCCCAACCGGCCATGGCCTGGGCGAACTCCTGCTCGCTCTTGAAGTAGCCCACTTCCGCCTTGTAGGATGCCTCCACCTGTTCCTGGTTGGGCTTTAGGCCTGCCGACTTGGCTGCATCAAGTATGATAGCCTGCTCCACCAGGCTATCCAATGCCTGCGAACGGAGAGCGTCCAGGTCCTCCGCCTTCAGCCCTCCGAATGAAGTGCGGTAGTAGTACAACCTGTAGAACTCGCGGCTCAGGTCGAGGGCGGATACGCGCTCACGGTTGACCTTGGCCACTGTAAGGCGGGCTGCCGCGCCGCCGGGACTCGTGCCGGTAAAGAGCATAGGGATAATCATTCCGAGGGCCAAAAGACCCGCAATCACGGCCACAAACACGCCCATACGTTTACGCATACCTGATATCAAGGCAATACCCTCCCAGCTGACCTGTGTAACCCACGTCATTGTAACCTACAGAATTGCCCAGTGTCAACGCGAACGCGATCTCCCGTGCCATGCCATTTCCGCTGCTATAGTGGTATCGGGCCCGTGACCCGGGTACACTTTCGTGAATTCATCCAGGCTGAAGAGCACTCGATAAATAGAATCGAAAAGCGCGGCCTCGTCGCCTCCTGCGAAGTCGGTGCGTCCCACGCCCATCTTGAACAGGGTATCGCCTGAAAACACAGCCAAATCGTCGGGAAGCCACAGGCTGATGCCGCCAGGAGTATGACCCGGCGTTGCCAGCACGTAAAACTCCACCTCGCCCACACTCAGCCGATCGCCGCCGGCCAGAATCTCATCTGCGTCCAGCTTGTCGCCTTCGCCGCCTGACCTGGCCAGTACACGGAACATGTCGTCGGGACATGCCAGCATATGCGAATCCTCCGCCCCAACGTACACGCGGGCGCCCGTCAGCTTTCGCAGCGCGCCGTTGGCCCCAATATGGTCAGGATGACCGTGGGTATTTATAATCGCCCCGCATGTCAGGCTGTTCTGCTCCAACCTCCCGGCTATCCGCTCCGCATATGCCGCCGGGTCAATCACCGTCGCAACACTCGATCCTTCCCGCCATACCACATAGCAGTTCGTCGATAGCGGGCCCACAGGAATCCTGTCCACTCTGAGAGTGCCCTTTTCCGCCACTAGCCGGCCTCCTCCTCGCCCGATCGTTCTGGTTCCGGCTCAGAACGACTTTGAACTATCCAGAATGATTGTGACTGGGCCGTGGTTTGTCAGGCTGACTTCCATTTCCGCCCTGAATACGCCGGTCTCCACAACGATACCAAGCTCTCTGACGCCCTGAACGAACTGCTCGTAGAGGGCGTTGGCCAAGTCAGGCCCGGCCGCGGCCGTGAAACTAGGGCGACGCCCACGTCGGCAGTCGCCGAGCAGCGTGAACTGCGAAACCGCCAGAACGCTGCCGCCCACGTCTAGGCACGAGAGGTTCATCTTCCCATCGGCATCATCGAAAACCCTCAGGTTGGGTATCTTGTCTACCATGTAGCGTACATCCTCAGGCCCGTCGCCCTCAGCCACGCCCAACAGCACCATCAGCCCCGGGCCTATGCGACCCACCAACTTGCCGTCTACACTCACCTGAGCACTCTTCACTCGTTGCACTACGGCTCTCAGCTGAATCCACCACCCGTCCTAACCCCTACTAACTCTACGCGTTACCCATGCCCATGGGTGTTTCTAGGTGCGGCGTCCGTCTGTAATGGGCCCTAACGGGGGTTCTGGCATCCTGCTCGCCCTGGAATGGGATTCCGTGATCTCCGATATGTGCCCATTTGCCGCCTAACCAGATTCTGGATCATCCTCCTCGTTTTCGAGCAGGTTTTTCGCCTATCCTACTCAGATCCTGGGTGGTCTGGCAGGTACGAGTTGTCAGAATTCGCGCTGGCAACGGCGCTCCCTCCTTATGGAGTCACGCCCGTGGCAAATCCGCAGGTAGAGGCGGATGGCATAATATGGCCATACGAACAGATCTTGGCATTCCACCCCAAAAAGCTCTCAGGTAGCCTCCAATCCACCGAAAAAACCCAGATCCGACCGACCTGCTCCCCCTGGGCCGTCCAAACCTCCCACATCCCGAGGAGGTCCGTCGGAAAACCACCCACATTTGTTATAGGTTCGCCAATCCCCTGCTAAACGCCCGTTTCGCTGTTCAACTGCAATATGTGCGCAACCGCGGCGCTTCGGCCTCTGTGGCCAGGCCTATCCATGGACAAGGGTAACATATAGTACTAGCTAGGCCTGGCCCGATGTACGTTCTGCACCCCCTGGAGTCGCTTGAGCCTGCCGATCACATTGTTCATGTGCGCCACGTCGTTTATCTCCACAGTCATGTTGATGAGGGCCATCCGGTTCCGCAAGGTCCTGGCGTTCACCGCGCTAACATGCGCCTTCATCTCCAGCACCGCGTTCATGACGCCTGTAAGCAGCCCTGGGCTGTCGCTGGCTTCCATCTCGATTTCTACAGGATAGGACGTAGCGTTACCCATGTCCCAGCTGACATCTACCTGCCTGCCTTCGTCCTCCCCCATCATGGACGAAATGTTGGGGCAGTCCTCCCTATGCACCGACACTCCGCGTCCGCGAGTGATATATCCCACAATCGGATCGCCCGGGACCGGATTGCAGCACCTCGCGAACCTGACCAGTACATTGTCGATCCCCCGGACCACCACTCCATGGGTGGATCTAGACGCCCGCACGGCCCCCGGAAGCGGTCGCGCAACCTCTTCAAACACCGACTCAGGGCTCTTCTCGGCGGCCTTCTCAGGAACAAGCTTGCCAACTACCATTGCGGCCGACAACTTGCCGTACCCGATGGAGGCGAGCAGATCATCGGCGCTTTGGTAGCTGAACTTGCGTGCAGCCTCGGCGAGGCGCTCCTCTTTGAGGTTGGCATGCACCTCATGGCCCATGCGACGAAGATCCCGTTCGAGCATCTCCTTGCCTCGCTCGATGGACTCTTCACGTCGCTGCTCCTTGAACCACTGCCTGATCTTGCCCTTGGCCTTGGAGGTCTTGGCGATGTTGAGCCAGTCGCGGCTGGGCCCGGTCTGCGC
The DNA here is from genome assembly GCA_035382325.1 of Bacillota bacterium. Lineage (GTDB taxonomy): Bacteria > Bacillota > DTU025 > DTU025 > DTU025 > UBA5389. Next base: position 4,831 of record DAOTAC010000152.1, read on the forward strand.
CTTGTTGGTCACGATTTCGACGATATCGCCTGTGGCGAGCGGCGTCCCAAGCGGGACCATCCTACCGTTCACCCGTGCGCCCGCGCACCTGTTGCCAATGTCGGTGTGGACTGCATAGGCGAAGTCTATGGGGGTAGACCCTGCCGGAAGCGTCTTCACATCGCCCTTCGGCGTGAACACGTACACTTCGTCTGAGAACAGGTCGACCTTGAGCGTTTCAACAAACTCGGTACCATTGTGCGTCTCTTTTTGCCAGTCGAGGATCTGGCGCAGCCAGGTGATCTTGTCTTCGAAGTCACCGCCCCCGACGCCGCCATCTTTGTAGCGCCAGTGGGCTGCAATGCCGTACTCCGCCGTGCGGTGCATTTCCCACGTTCGGATCTGAATCTCGAGCGGTTCGCCGCGCGGCCCGATAACCGTAGTGTGCAGCGACTGGTACATGTTGGACTTGGGCATAGCCACGTAGTCCTTAAACCGCCCGGGGATTGGCTTCCATATGCTGTGGACCGCCCCGAGCACCGCGTAGCATTCGCGCAACGTGCCCACGATCACCCGTAGCCCCATCAGGTCCCATATCTCGCTGAAATCCTTGCCCTGCTTGATCATCTTCTGGTAGATGCTGTAGAAGTGTTTGGGACGGCCCTGAATCTCGGCGGGGACTCCGATCTCCTCAAGGGCCGCGGACAGGGTTTGCCTGGCTTCTTCTATATGCCCCTCCCGCTCCTGCCGCTTGGTAGCTACCTTCTCCACCAGCTCATAGTAGACGCCGGGTTCCAGATACCGAAGTGCCAGATCCTCGAGTTCCCATTTGATCCTCCACATGCCCAGCCTGTGGGCAAGTGGAGCATATATCTCGCAAGTCTCGCCGGCGACTCGCTTTTGCTTGTCTGGCTGGCACTCTCTCAGAGTGCGCATGTTGTGGAGCCTGTCGGCAAGCTTGATCAGGATAACCCTGATATCCTTGGCCATCGCGACGAACATCTTGCGCAGGCTCTCGGCCTGCTGCTCCTCGCGGGTCTTAACGTCCATTCGGGACAGC
>DAOTAC010000153.1:0-5830 GCA_035382325.1 Bacillota bacterium
GGTGGGGCCGCACCCTAATGAATTGTTCTGCGGAGAGGGGCTCTTTTTTCCGCTTAGGGGGTGCTGGTCGGGGAGAGCGAGTTTGCCGCTTCGCTACCCTTCCTGTCAGGGAAGCATTCCCCCAGCGAGGCCTTGATCATTCGCCCCTTCTCCGCTAGAGTTTGCATGGAGAGCAAATCCACGCACTGCCATGCAAAGGCGTGCCCGCTCATTGTCCGCGGTACAAATAGTTGCGGGCTTGGCAATGGGGGCGACGGGATGAAAGAGCACCTGGCTCTGTTCCTTGAGGCTGCCGATACGGCTTCCGCCGACATCTACCTGGTTCGAGAAGAGTTGGCCTCCGAACTGGAGCGGCTCTCGGGACAGCTGTTGAAAGACCCCGGGCTTGGCAGCGACCCTGTGGAGAACCAGGAGGTCTGCCGTCGTCTGAGCGTTCTGGCGCAGGCCCTATACCACCCCGATCGGTCGGAGCAGGCCACTTCCGGCGCCGCCAGTCTGCGGCAGGCCTCAATGAACGCGGACGTGCTGGCGCGCAGGATCCAGTTCGGAGTAGCGTTGAGAGCGCTGCGCGTGCGGCAGGGGATGCGCCAAAAGGAGCTGGCGCTGAAAGCCAAAATCGACCCCGGTTACGAAAGCCGGCTGGAAAGGTTCCTCGCGGGCCCGCCGTCGCAGGACGTGGTGCAACGGCTTTCGGCTGCGCTGGGCGATGTGGCTGGCGAACTTCCGGCGGCGCACCAAGCCACCCCCGCATGGCACCCCTCGTCTGCGCCAAGGCTGAAGGCCTCGGCGGAGTACGATGACCTCCTTGGACAGCTCCTAGCCGTATGCGCCAAGTTGCCCCTAGATCACCTGAGGATCATCCTGGCCCAGGCCCAGGCCGTCTACGCCCTCGTGGCGTCGCAGAAGCCCGACCGTCACGTCGATTAGCCCATCGATACCCCTTTAGCCCCCGCCCCTATGATCTCCCGATTTTTCTCTTGCCAAAGGAGGAACTACACGGCTTACGCAGAAGGACTCAGGGCATGGTAAGCCTGAATGTTTTCGACTATATGTTTGAATGAGGGGATGCAACGTGGCTCGTGTAATCTCTATTCTGAACATCAAAGGCGGTGTAGGTAAGAGCACAATCAGCTTTAACCTGGCCCACGCGATCCAACGTAACAATAAGCGCGTCCTTCTCGTCGACTTGGACATGCAGTGCAATCTTACAGACATGTGCGTACCTGAGCCCGAGCGTATCACATATTCCGTCTATGACCTTCTAACTAACGAGGACTTCCTGCCCACCAATGCCGTCTACAAGACTGTGGTACAGGGTGTGGACATCATACCAGCTGATTTGCGGTTGTTTGAGGTCGAGCAGGTTATAAACCCTCTAACAAATCCGGCTGCAATGCTGATGTTACGCAACAGGCTAGCGGTAGGATTACATGATAGCTATGACTACATCATCATTGATTGTCGCCCTGAGATATCTCTCCTCACCATGAACGCCCTCATTGCCAGCGATCATTACATGGTGCCGGTTCTCTGCGACAGGCATTCGGTGCGCGGCATCGATATGACGGACTCGTATGTCAAGTCAGCCAAGCGTGTGAACCCCAACCTGCAGGAGATCGGCATCGTTATCAACGCCCTGGATCGCCGGAAGACCAATGCTATGACCATCTATAACTACCTGAGGAAGAAGCTCAATGAACGCATCATGGAGACGGTGGTCGGCACGAACGCTGCAATCGAAACCGCAGCCACTCACCAACAGACCATTTTTCAGTATGACGCCCGGCAACCTGGGGTGCGCTACTTCAAACAACTGGCAGCAGAAGTCATGCGGAAGTGCGGCGATCCCATAGCGGTGGAGGATGCAGGCGATGGCGAAGCCGAAGAAAACTGAGGTAACTATTGACTCTCTACTGGATCGCTACATAGATCCTGTGGTGGAGCGTCTGGAGAAAGAAAAGGCCGAGACTCATGGTAGTCCCTCAGAGGGTAGTCCCTCACAGGGAGGTCCCTCCACGGGTAGTCCCAACGAGGGATGTCCCTCACAGGGACCCCTAGCAAATAGTCTCCCCCCAGAGAGTGATCACTCCGATGGCACACCCGTGCCTGTTGCTCCTGTCTTGCCACCAGAACGCTCCTTCACTAGGGCTGCGAACTGGCTGTGGGACATGTTACCGCAGCACATCCCCTCGCTATGCGACTGGGCGATCTATACCTACTTGTATCGCCTCTCGATAGGCTACAACCAGACTTCATGCGTAGTTAGTCGATCAACGATACAGAAGAGCCTAGGGCTCGGGCGCAACACAGTGATCCGGTCTATCGCCTCTCTCAAAAAACGTGGCTTCATAACGGAGGGTTTGACAACCCAGGAGGGAACAGAGATCACTCTCTTCGTGCCCATAGAGGTGCTAGGTAGTCCCTCACAGGGACCTCCCTCAGAGGGTAGTCCCTCACAGGGACCTCCCCCAAGGGGACCGGCAGGTAGTCCCTCACAGGGACCTCCCTCAAAGGGACCTCCTAAGAAAGGCCAGCTAAAGTCGGGGGGTCCCTCACAGGGACCTCCCTCAAAGGGACACATAAAAGACAGTAGTACTTTTAAAAACAACAACAACAGACAAGACGTTGTTGCTGTTCTTCAAGAAGCAGGTTACGCTATTGACCCCGTGACGGTGGCTGCATGGATCGGGAAGGGAGTAACCGTCGAGACGATCCAGCGCTATATAGACTACATCCGCGAGCACAACAGAAAGAGGAGCAAGAACAAGATCGAGAACCCTACGGGGTGGCTTTTCGCCGCTGTGGAATCTGGCTGGATGGTGGATACTGAAACCATGCGGCAGACGGCTGCCAGCAGCCAGATAACACAGCAGATAGACACGGAAGAGCAGCGCAGGGAGGCCGAGAGGCAGCAGATAGAGGCCCGCATGGCCGAGCTGGGCCCCGAGCGCCTGGAGCAGATCAGGCAGGAGGAGCTTGCCAAGTGCCAGCACGACCCTGGCTACCGTGCCCAGCCCAGCGACAGGATGAGGGGGTACTACGTGGAATCGCTTGTCCACATGCGGATCCTGGCTGAGGCGTAGGGTGTGGATACTTGGTCAAGAAGACAACTGTGGGATGAAGTAAACGTTTAGAAAGTGGACGTCCATGATCTATACGTTTAGGAGATGAACGCATACAAACCGATTCTCCCAGCGCGGCGCGATCGGAGCTGCGTCCCTGGAGGCGCTTGCCGTGAAAAGTGGAGGAGATCTGGAGCGTTATGAGAATACACCACACATAAGCAGGCTTGCCCGTCTAGGGCGGAGCCAAACACAACAATCCAGCCGGTGCCGATGCGTGCCCGGCTTTCAGCGATAGACCGGACGCCGCGGGGTGCGTTAACGGCGCTAGGAGGTGCCATATGGCGATCAAGAAGTCCGCGCTTTACAGTTCGATTTGGAGCAGCTGCGACGAGCTCCGGGGCGGGATGGACGCCTCACAGTATAAGGACTACGTGCTTGTCTTGCTGTTCATGAAGTACGTGTCCGACAAGCACGCCGCCCAGAAGAACGCGCTGGTGGAGGTGCCGCCGGGCGCGAGCTACGACGACATCCTGGCGCTGAAGGGCGATAAGGAGATCGGCGACAAGATCAACAAGATCATTGCCAGGCTGGCCGAAGCCAACAACCTCAAGGGGGTCATCGACCAAGCCGACTTCAACGACGACGGCAAGCTGGGCCGGGGCAAGGAGATGGTCGACCGCCTGTCCAATCTCGTGGCCGTGTTTGACAAGCCCGAGCTGGACTTCCGGGGCAACCGGGCGGAGGACGACGATCTCCTGGGCGATGCGTACGAGTACCTCATGAAGAACTTCGCCACCGAGTCGGGCAAGAGCAAGGGGCAGTTCTACACCCCGGCGGAGGTCTCCCGAGTGATGGCCCAAGTCATTGGCGTGGGCGAGGCCACCAGCGGCGGCCAGACGATCTACGACCCGACGTGCGGGTCGGGTTCCCTCCTGATCAAGGCCCACGACGAGGCCCTCGCCAGAACCGGCTACGACCTCGCCCTCTACGGGCAGGAGATGGACAACGCCACCCACGCGCTGGCCAGGATGAACATGATCCTACACGGGTGCCCCACGGCTGAGATAGGCAAGGGCAACACCCTATCGAATCCGCTGTTCACGCAGGGTGACGCCAGCCTTAAGACCTTCGACTTCGTGGTTGCCAATCCCCCGTTCTCGAACAAGTCGTGGAGTAACGGCCTGAACCCGACTGAAGACTTGTTTGGTCGCTTTGCGCTCGGTATTCCACCCAAGAAGAACGGCGACTACGCATTCCTTCTCCACCTGCTGGCATCGATGAAGAGCACCGGAAAAGGGGCGATTGTAATGCCTCACGGCGTCCTATTCCGGGGCAACGCCGAGGCCGAGATCCGCAGGAACATCGTGAAGCGTGGCTACATCAAGGGGATCATTGGGTTGCCGGCCAACCTGTTCTACGGCACAGGCATCCCCGCCTGCATCGTGGTGCTCGACAAGGAGAACGCCGCCGTTCGCAGGGGTGTTTTCATGATCGACGCGAGCCGCGGGTTCGTGAAGGACGGCAACAAGAACCGGCTGAGGGCGCAGGACATTCACAGAATCGTCAGCGTCTTCAACAGCCAGGCGGAGGTTCCGGGCTACTCCCACATGGCCACCTTCGACGAGATAGAGCAGAACGACTTCAACCTCAACATCCCACGCTACATAGACAGCACCGAGCCCGAAGACCTGCAGGATATCGACGCGCACTTAAGCGGCGGCATTCCCGACCGCGACGTAGACGGCCTGGCGCAGTACTGGGCAGTGTTCCCGAGCCTGCGCACCGAGCTGTTCGAACCGGCTGACAGGCCGGGGTACAGCCAACTCAAGATCCCGGCCAGCAGCGTCAGGTCTACGATCTTTGGCTATCCCGAGTTCGACGCGTTCAACCAGTCGGTGACGGCCCTGTTTGACGGGTGGCGCGCTGCACACGTACGGAAGCTGAAGGACCTGGGCCCGGGACATCACCCTAGGGAGCTCATAAGCGAACTGTCGGAGAGCCTTCTGAGCGTGTTCCGCGGGACGCCTCTGATCGACCCCTACGATGTGTACCAACACCTGATGACCTACTGGGCGGAGACGATGCAGGACGACGTTTATTTGATCGTTAGCAATGGGTGGCGGGAGGCTGCCCGGCTGCGGCTCATGGTCGACGTCAAGGTGGGTAAGGACAAGGAAAAGCCCGACATCACGGTGGGCAAGCAGAAGTACAAGGCAGACCTGGTACCTCCGGCGCTGATAATTGCCCGCTACTTCCCCGACGCTCAGGCCGCGATCGACGAACTCGAGACCAGGCGTGTCGCCATTGCCCAGCAGATGGACGAGCTCAGAGACGAGCAGGGCGGGGAAGAAGGGCTTCTGTCCTCGGTTATCGATGACGGCAAGATCACCAAGGGCGATCTGACGACTCGGCTCAGAGAGATCAGGGGCGATGCGGAGTTCGATGACGAAAGGGCTGTGCTGGAGCGGTATCTGGGCCTGATGGATGAGGACTCGGCCACGGCCAGAGAGATCAGGGATAAGCGGGCCGAGCTAGACGCGCAGCTAGCGGGCAAATACGCAAGCTTGACTGAAGATGAGGTCAAGACGCTGGTGGTCGACGAGAAGTGGATGGGCGCACTGGCTGCCGATGTGCAGTTTGAGCTACATCGCATATCGCAGACGCTGGGTGCCCGTATTCGCGAGTTGGCAGAACGCTACGGGGAGACGCTCCCCGAGCTCGTAAATCAGGTCACGGCCTTGTCCTCTCGCGTTGACGAGCACATC
>DAOTAC010000154.1:0-5830 GCA_035382325.1 Bacillota bacterium
CGAACTGGACGAACAGGCGCGCCGGCGCATACAGCACATAGTTGAAAGGAGTCGCCCGCGCCACCCGCGCGAGGGCATCTGGGTAGATTTCCATGGGAGCGAATAGCCCGCCCAGGACGAAAAGGACCTTGCTGTATATCCAGAAAAACGGGGCCGTATCCTCAACCCAGAAGGCGGAAAGGCCTAAAACCATGCCGATGAAGAAGTTGAGCGTCAGGGCCAGCGCTGTGCATAACAACACTGCAGCTAGATGCGGGATGCTCACGGGAATGGGCCCCACCGCCGCCAGGGCCACGGCCGAGCCGATCACAATGTTCAGCGCCATTTTGAGGGCAGTCTCTCCCCAGTAGGATGCCAGTTTGAACATGACGTAATGGTAAGGCTTGTTGAGAGAGTAAGCTATGGCCCCAGTCTTCACTTCTTCATCAGTCTCCTGCTCGAATCGAGCACGGCCCAGCATGATTGCCTCGCTGGCCATCAGGTACCACACCAGCTCGCGAGGGCCGAAGCCTTCCACTACAAAGCCTCGCGTGCGCCCGATAACCGACCATAACTGCACGAACACATACAAAATCAGCGCATAGAACACCGAACCCAGCAAGAAGTCCGCCAGGTACGCAGTTCGCGCCCGCATGCTTACTCGGGCGACATGGAAGTATTTCGCGATCGCAGCCACCGCCTCATCTTCCTTCCAACGCTTCCGACCTACCGCGCCCGTAAATATCGGCGATAACCTGCTCCGTAGGAGGGTCGGCAATCGTGATATCGACTATCCGCGTACGGCGCATCAAGCCGGCGAGCACTTCATCGATGGAAGTCAGGTCGGTATCCACCGACAGCTTAAGGTTCGTCCGCTTATGCTTAACCACGGCAACACCATCCATCTCAAATCCGTCGATGGCATCGGCAAGCCTGACACGCACGATCTTGAAGCGCAGGTAATCGCGCCTCAAGGCCGACACGGATGTATCCAGGATCAGCTCGCCGTGGTTTATGATCATCACGCGCCTGCACAACTCCTCCATATCGCCTACATCGTGCGACGTCAGGAACACTGTGATTCCCTCTTCCCGGTTCATCTGGCGAATCAGTTCCCGGATAGTGCGCTTGGCCACTACATCCAGGCCGATAGTGGGTTCGTCCAGGAATAGCACCCTCGGCCCATGAAGCAGTGAAGCGGCGATCTCGCACCTCATGCGTTGGCCCAGCGAAAGCTTGCGGACGGGAGTGCACATGAATTCATCCAGCCCAAACCTGGATGCCAGCATTTGGAGCCGGTCACGGTAGACGGGCTTTGGGATCTCGTACACGTGTGCCAGAAGCTCGAACGTATCGCGCGGCGGCAAATGGTACCACAGCTGCGATCGCTGGCCGAACACGCACCCGATCTCGCCCGCCAATCGCTGCCTGTCCTCCCACGGAGTGACTCCCAGGACCGACGCCTGTCCTCCAGTGGGGTGCAGGATTCCGGTGAGCATCTTGATCGTAGTTGACTTGCCGGCCCCATTGGGGCCTATGAACGCCAGCATCTCGCCTTCGTCCACCGAAAACGATATCTCCCGCACTGCCTCAACTTCGCGCACAGACGGCGAGACGATCGAACGTAGGCTGCCTGCCAGGCCAGGTGCCTTTTCGCGCACCTCGAACACCTTGGATAGCCCACAAACGTCGATGGTTGCCACATTTTCCACCCGCCTCATGAGAATGCTACTTTAGGCGCCTCGCGCCGGTGATCACTTCGCGACATCGGGAGGTAGAAGAGTGGAACGGAAACACAGATCTACAAGCCGGAAACTGACGCCCACTGGGTCGAATACGTCTACAAGCTTTAAGTGCGCCCAGTGCGGCACCATGTACCCTGCCGGGGAAGAAATGGGCGCATCGGGATGCATGGTCTGCCCCAGCTGCGGCTTCGAAAACTGCACGGACGATTCCACAATCGTGAACGCATCCGACGAAGAGTACTAGGCTGCAGGAAGCAGAGAGTCGCAGGCAGTTGTAGGCAGTTGTAGGCAGTTGTAGGTAGTTGCAGCATCGCCCGGGCCGATCGGACCTGCCCGGGCGTCTGTATTCAGTGCCGGCATTCAGCTACACAGCCCTATACCTCTCCCCCGATCGATATGGACTCTGCCTTCCAGCCAAACACCCCGGTGATCAGGGGCACGCCAATCGGTCGGTACTCCAGCACCAGCGGGTTTTGCATGTTGTTCCAAATAGTCAGCTGCCCCTTGGCGCACCTGTACGCGGGCAGGAATACCCTCCTCCCGTTAAGGTCCACAGGGAAGAGCACTTCCTCCTCTACCTTCAGATCCCCGGCCAGAATCCCCGTGAGGCTGACGCTGCCCATCTTGAAGTTGTACGCCACTTTGCCAGTGCGTAGCTCGCGCAGGACCTCCCGCGACACCCAAGGCGCAGTGCTATCAGTGTCCACCGGATCTCTCACGCCGAATACTGGACCGAACGTGCGCCCTCTCTCAAGCCCGTTGATGCGCCTGATGGTGGCAGCAGGGAGCGTGCCGTCGGATCTGGGCCACACCCAGCTAATCTCGACCCATTTGGGGTAGTTGACCGATTGCACAGTCACATGCCACTTGCTGCCGGTGGAAGCGCCGGCCGCGGTGCGTTCAAAGATGATGTGCATTCCCCCATGCATCATAGGTTCAACGCTGATCACCTCGTATCCGCCAGTGGCGGCGTCAGCCTGCGGAGCCGGCGGAACCGCAATACACACAATGAAGACAATGATGAACAGAAAAACCGTGAGGACCGGTCGTTTCAAGCCGAACTCCCCTTTCCGCAAATATCGCTATAGCCGCGTGCGGCCTAGACTCCCTCTCTGAACACAAACTGCCCGGCGATAACCGTAGCCGCCACACGCACGTCCAGAATCTCAGCCGCGGGCGTCGAGAAGATGTCGCGCGACAATACCGTCATGTCCGCAAACGAGCCACGAGCGAGCGTTCCCCGACTCAGCTCGTCGGCTGACGCCATGGCTGCGCCGGCTGTGTATGCCCTGATTGTCTCCTCAACCGTCATCCGCTCCTCTGGATACCATCCCGAATCGGGAGTGCCGCCCAGCTGTTTCCTGGCCACAGCGGCGTAGACACCGCGGATAGGATCGGGAGTCTCAACAGGCGCGTCCGAACCGAAAGCCAACATAGCGCCGCTCTTTGACAGGCTGCGGAAGGCGTATGCCCACCGGCTACGCCGACCCCAGTGACGCTCGGCCACCGGTATGTCGGTCAATATGTGAACCGGCTGCATCGAAGCTACCACGCCAAGGTCTGCAAACCGCCGCACATCCTCGGGATGAAGCAGCTGAGCATGCTCGATCCTGTGGCGCAGCCGACGCTGCGCGCTCTCGGCCTTCACCGATTCGAATATGTCGAGCACATCGCGGTTGGCCCGGTCGCCGATGGCGTGAATCGCACAGCAAATCCCCGCGAGCACGGCCTTGCCCACTAGCTCTGCCATCTCCTCTTTGGACGCTACAGCTAGCCCTGTGTTCCTAGAGTTCCCCTCATACGGGCGGAGCAGATGGGCCGTTTGGGATCCTAAAGCACCGTCTGCAAATGCCTTGAGCGGCCCGACGCGGAGCCATTCGTCGCCGAATCCGCTTGAAAGCCCCAGGTCAATGGCGTCATCCAGATTATCCTTGGCTATGGACTGGGTGACACGAATCTTCAGGCGCCCGGTGTTGCGCAGAAGTTGCAGAGCCTCAAAGGAGTCGGCGCCGTCCATGTTGTGAACCGCCCCTATCCCCAGCTTGTGCAGCTCAGACTGGGCCTTCTCCATCGCTGCCGCCATGGCTTCGCAGGTCGGCTCGGGGATCACCCTCCTGATTAGGGCGGTCGCGGCTTCCTTCAGGATCCCCGTGGCCTGACGGGTATCATCGTCCCTCACGATCTCGCCGCCTTCAGGGTTCGGCGTGTCGAGGCCAATCCCGGCTATACGCAGCGCAGCCGTGTTGACCCACAGCGAGTGAAGGTCCTTGCTGAACAAAGCGACCGGGTTGCGCTGCGCGACGGAGTCTAGGTATGACCTGTCGGGCAGAGCGCCGCCGGGCCACGTATTCTTGTTCCACCCCTGACCTACTATCCATGAACCGGACCTGGCGCCTTCAACAGCTCGCGCCACGCGCGTCGCAGCCTCCTCAGGCCCCGACGCACCATCCAGTTCCACATTGGCCAGGCTCAGAGCGTAGTGCGCCAGATGAATGTGCGAATCAGTGAACGCGGGAACCAGGGCCCGCCCAGCAAGATCGATCCTTTCGAAGCTATCGTCCACCATCGCGGCGACTTCCGATTCGGACCCGACCGCGATGACCCGCTTCCCCACACACGCGATAGCCTGGCAGAAAGGTCGGCGTCCCGACGCCGTGTACACCTTTCCGCCCGTGAACAAGTACCTGCCCACAACGGTCCCCCCAGTCTTACACAGCTGATTACGTATTCCATCAACCACCCCCCTTTTCCTGCCGGGCCCGGCGGAGCAGGAGTCAACCACGAGTTATCGAAGTAAAGAAGGCGCAAGCGCGCAGAAAGCGACGCGCCTTCAGGAGCCGGATCGATGAGCGAAAGGTGGTTGCGACATGCCGATCAGCAGAATCCTCGTTGTAGGGGCCGGGCAGATGGGCGCCGGCATCGCACAGGTGGCGGCCCAAGCCCAAATCGCCGTGACTCTGACCGATATCTCAGTTGACTATGCCCGGCGAGGCCTTGACCGCATATCGAAAGCCTTGAGCAAGCTGGTAGACAAAGGACGTATGGCGCCGGAACAGAGGGACTCTATCCTCTCGCAGATCAAGGTGGCGCCGGATCTGGAGGTTGCTGCCCAGGGCGCAGACCTTGTGATCGAAGCCATCGTGGAGGAGCCGACGGCCAAGTCGGAGCTATGGAGCAGACTGGCCGACATCTGCCAACCGGATGTCATCTTCGCATCCAACACTTCGTCCATTTCGATCACGTCAATGGCACGCGATTCACGCCGCGCCGATCGGTTCATAGGCATGCACTTCATGAACCCCGTCCCCATCATGCAGCTGGTTGAGGTAGTTCGCGGGCTCGAGACATCCGACTCAGTATGCGACACAATCGTGGAGCTTGCGCGGAAAATGGGCAAGGAGCCGGTGGTGGTATCGGATTCGGCCGCGTTCGTAGTCAACAGGATCGCGATCCCCATGATCAATGAAGCCGCCTTTGCCCTCATGGAAGGGGTATCCACAGCCGAGGGCATCGATACCTGCGCAAAGCTCGGGCTCAACCACCCTATGGGCCCGCTGGCCCTTGCGGACCTGATCGGCTTGGATACAGTAGTGTCGATTCTGGAAGTGATGGTGGCGGAGACGGGCGACCCCAAGTACCGCCCCTGCCCGCTCCTGCGCCGCATGGTGGCCGCCGGCAGGCTGGGCCGCAAGGCAGGCCAGGGGTTCTACAAGTATTGACGAGCCACGCGACCGAGTGATCATGGAAGCGAGGAGGTGCGGCGTTTGAGAAGTGACAGCGTCAAGCTAGCTGTTTCCGACTACACGGCGGTTATCACCATATCGAGGCCATCCGCGCTCAACGCACTCAGCAGCGCGGTTCTGGCCGAACTCGATGCGGCGCTGGCCGAGGTGCGCGCAAGTGGCGACTGCCGTGCGCTGATAATCACCGGGGAGGGCGAAAAAGCCTTTGTGGCCGGCGCCGACATCGGCGAGATGCGCGATCTGGGCCCGGATGAAGCGGCGGATTTCGCTCGACGTGGGCAGGCTGTGTTTCGCGCCATTGAGGAGTTGCCCATTCCGGTGATCGCCGCCGTCAACGGTTACGCACTGGGCGGCGGATGTGAA
>DAOTAC010000155.1:0-5790 GCA_035382325.1 Bacillota bacterium
AGTGCCATGACAATCCTCCTGTCCGTTGCTGCTCTCTACTTGCCAAGTCGCCTAAGATTCTACTCTACTGAGAGCTGTCGTTCAAGTGAGATTGATAATCGCCCTCATAATCATCCGCCTGCGAAGACGATAGTGGAGAGGTCGATGACCATGGATAACACGCCCGAAACCCACTTGAGCATCGCTAGACGATTGTTACGCACAGCTTCGTCGTCCACCATGACCATGACCTTTTCGAAGTACTTATCGATTACGGGGCATACCACGCTCATTCGTTCGAGAGCGGATACATATGCCGTTCTGTCCACAAATCCGGACATTCGGGCTTCAATTGACGCGCGTACGTCTGCCTCCATAGACTTAGCTGCATCGAACAACTCACGTTCAGCGTCGTCCTGGAAAAGCGCCGGGCTGAATGCATCAGTCTCAGCCTTCATCGCAATGTTGCGCACCCTGGACCCCGCCGTGGCAAGCGCCGCAAACCAGCTTTCATCAACTACCTGCGCAACTGCGTGAGCCCGTTCGAATACACATGCGGGATGACCGAAGCCTGCGGCAAGCACTGCGTCAGCGATGTCGTGCCTAAGCCCCGCCTCCTCCAGAGAAGCCTTGAGCCTGGCCCGGACAAAAGCCAAGACATCCTGGACTACTTGCGCCCGCGGAGCACCGTCTTCTGCCGCACCATCCTTCCCAAACAAGCTGGCCGCGCGGGCCGCCAGGGAATCAAGCCCCACTTGGAACCTCCACTCGGTGTGCACCAATACTGCACCTGCCGCCTGACGGCGCAGGGCGTACGGGTCGGCGGAGCCGGATGGAACCAGACCTATGGAGAAGTATCCCACCAGCGTGTCGATTTTGTCGGCGATGGAGAGCGCCGCCCCAAGGAGCGATGCCGGAAGAATATCGCCTGCGAACCGCGGTAGGTAATGCTCGAATATGGCGTCTGCGACGGCCATATCTTCACCCTGCCGGAGCGCATATTCGCGGCCCATAACCCCCTGCAATTCAGTGAACTCGCGAACCACCGAAGTAACCAGGTCAGCTTTGGCCAGAAGAGCGGTTCTCTCCACGAGCGCAGCCTCCGGGGCGCCGCGCAGCAGATCCGACGCTAAGCGCCCCACTCGCACGGCCTTCTCGTACATTGTTCCCAGTCTCTCCTGGAAAACTACGCCGCGCAGGTCGTCTACTCTCTCGGCAAGCGGACGTTTCATGTCCTCTTCGTAGAAAAACCGCGCGTCGGCAAGCCTTGCCGCCAACACCTTCTCGTTCCCAGCAGTGACAATATCGATGCCTAGATCGCCGCCGTTGCGCACCCCGACGAAGACCGGCATGAGGTTGCCCCGCCCGTCGCGCACCGGGAAGTAGCGCTGGTGATCTTTCATGGGCGTGATGACGCACGCTTCAGGCAGCTTGAGATAGTCCTCGGCAAACCTACCCACGAACGCCCTGGGCCATTCCACCAGAAACGTCACTTCTTCCAACAGCTCAGGATCGATCACTGCCTGGCCTCCGATGGACGACGTCAAGCTCTCCGCCTGCCGGCGTATGCTCTCAGCACGTTCTTCGGGGTCGACCATCACTCCCAACTCGCGCAGGCGGGGCAGGTATTCCTCAGCCGATTCGATTTCGTGCGCTCCCGGAGCAAGCGTTCGGTGACACCACGTGGCGCGACCGCTCGACACGGCATGTGTATCGAATGGGATGACTTCGGCGCCAAGCAGTGCCAGAATCCATCTGATCGGGCGGGCAAAGCGGAAGTCGTGTGAGCCCCACCTCATGGGCTTTGGGAAGCTCATGGCTGCGATCGTCTGTGGGAAGACCTCCGCCAGCACTGCGCCGGCCGGCCGACCTCCCTCGGTAACCGTGGCGTATACATAGTCGCCCTGAGGAGTTGGCCTCGACACCAGCTCTTCGACGGCAGCACCCACCGATCTGGCAAACCCCATCGCAGCTCGAGTAGGCCTGCCCTCGGAATCGTAGGCAGCCCTGGCGGCAGGCCCCCTGACCTCCCGTACCAGGTCGTTCTGCCTGGGTGCCACCTGGCGCAGCAGGACGATGATACGCCGTGGCGTTCCGTACACGCATACTTCCGAAGCCTCAAGCCTGGCCGAGGCCAGCGCATCTGTGATGTACGTGCGTGCGTCGGCTAATGCCTGCCGCATGAAGCGAGCCGGCAACTCCTCGACACCGATCTCCAAGACGGCGTCTCTCATGGGCCCCTTCTCACTTATCGCCATTGTCTGCCGCCTCCTCATGCCCTCGGTCGACCCAGGCGCGCGCAACAAGGCGCGCGAGGGATCTCACTCTACCCATGTATTCTGCGCGCTGCGCTGTGCCAAACGCTCCTCTTGCGTCGAGTATGTTGAAAACATGGGAGCACTTCAGCACGTAATCATATGCCGGCAAGACCAGGTTCTGATGGATGCACCTGGATGCTTCTCTTTCGTAGTTTTCGAATGATGCCCGCAGGACGCCGATGTCCGCGACTTCAAAGGCGTATTTGGAGAACTCATATTCAGCCTGATGGTAAACGTCTCGGTACGTCAAATCGCCCACCCATTTCAGGTCGTACACGTTGTCGACATGCTGAAGGTACATGGCGATTCGTTCGAGACCGTAGGTGATCTCTGCCGATACGGGGCGGACTTCCATCCCGCCGACCTGCTGGAAGTAGGTGAACTGAGTGATCTCCATCCCGTCCAGCCACACCTCCCAGCCTGTCCCCCATGCTCCCAGCGTGGGCGCCTCCCAGTTGTCTTCCACGAACCTAATATCATGCTCGGCAGGGTCTATGCCGATCGCGGCGAGGCTCCCGAGGTACAGGTCCTGAACATTGTCAGGGCTGGGCTTCAGAATCACCTGGTACTGATGGTGTTGGAATAGTCGGTTAGGGTTGTCGCCGTACCTACCGTCGGCCGGTCGGCGAGACGGCTGGACATATGCAACTGACCATGGCTGGGGCCCGAGAACCCTGAGAAAGGTGTGTGGGCTCATGGTGCCGGCGCCTACTTCGACGACATAGGGCTGTTGAATGGTCACATCGCGCTGTGCCCAGTAACGTTCCATGGTGAGTATGAGGTCCTGGAAGTTCAACATTGTTCCCTCCCACTGTTAGCGTTGGTGCGGCAGCGCCCAGAGCGCAGCATCAATATGGTAGTGCCGGGTATCCCGGGGCCATCGCCCGGATGAGAGCGGGAGTCAGCGAAAGCTCCACGACTGCCGCCAGAATCAGGGCGGGCGCAGCGAAAAGAAGCACAATCACAACACCCTCGGCAAAAGCACGCCCCAGATCGCCCGTGGTCGCCCGCTTTCTCCACACTAGAGGGATGAGAAACCCTAGCCGCATCCCCACTGCCTGCACCGCAATAAACGCCGGCAGTTCCAGTATGCCGTGGGGTATGAAAGACGCAATGACGATGCCAAGCGGCCACCCGCCCCGCTCGACCATGAGCCTAGTGCCTACCCCGATGAGCACACCGTTCAGGCCAACACTAAGCATAGGAACAATACCCAAAATCCATCCAAGCAGAAGCGAGATCAGGGACACCCTTAGGTTGTTCCAAAATAGCATTAGAATCTGCATGACGCGCGATTTCTGCTCCATGGAGTCTCTGAGGGCTGCCAGGTTGCGAAACATCCACGGGAGTTGGTCGCCCTGGATCTGGTAGTCCCTGTATCCCACTACCACGCACGTAGCAAACAGCACACAGGCGAAAAGGAAATACCTTCGGTACCCCCGGAGGGCCCGTGGAAGGGCGCGAGTATACAGCACGGATAGCCTTTTCAGCAACCGAATGCCTCCTCCACGAAAAAAGCCCCCGCCCCTGAGGATCCTTTGGGGGACGAGAGGCCATGTTCCCTGAGCGCCTGATACTTTCGGAGCTTTTAGTCTTCACTAACTATAGCAAACACACCGGTACGTGTCAAACGTGGCTCAAGCAGCGCTCAGCAGCGCTCCAATCTTAGTGTGCAGCGCGACGCAAGGGCCGCTATGGCCCCCACCGCCGCAAGCTCAGGGGCCCAGATGACTCCCACGAGACCTGCCGCCACCGGCAAGTTGGCTAACCTGTCGCCGTCGCGCTCGATGATGAGCCTCATGGACGATCCCTGCCTCACCGCATCGGCGATTCGCTCGGACAACCGGCTGTAGGTTGCGGCCCGAGCTTCTGCTCCAGCGGCGACCCAGCCTTCCTCATCAGGCCCGCCCTCGCCGTCTTGCGAGCCTAGGTCACGTTCGGCCATGACGAGTGCCTGCACAAGATCGCCTCCGGCGGCCTCAAGATATGCGGTAGCCTCCTCGTACGTCAGATCGACTCGTTCGCGCAGCCTGTCGACGGTTGCCAGGTCTATCTTCATCAGCCCTGCCCGCCCTCCTGCTCCATTTTTATCAAGTCGCGGATGAAGTCAAGCGAATGCAGCTTTCGCTCTACCCGATGATCGACATATGCCCGAAAGACCGTTTCAAGCTCGTCAAGTGTATCCTCCCGTGGCTTCAGCACACCGACACGTTCATAGGTGAGCGCCAGAAGCAGTCTCGCCGTTTCCCGGGCGGCCGGTCCGAAGCTGACCGCATCGCGCAACGTGGGCCTACACCGCCCGCATACCAGCCCTCCTGCCTCGGGCCCAAACCACACTGACTGCCCAGTAGGGGCGCCGCACAGAACGCACTGCCCAAGCTCGGGGAGGAAGCCCGAGGTGGCCATGAACTTGATCTCGAAGGCGAGCGACGCGATACGTGGGGCCACCGCTCCCGAATCGAGCGCATCGAAAGCTGCGACGACCAACGAGTAGAGCTGGTCGTTACGTTCACGTTCGCCGGTCATCTTATCAACAAGCTCCGCCATGTAGGATGCGTAGGCCATCCGGGCGACGTCGGACCAGAGACTGGAATGGGCCGATACCAGCTCGGCGGAGCTAATGGTATCGAGGTTCCTGCCACGAAAGAGCAGCAGATTCACCTGGGCAAACTGCTGCGTTACTCCTACCAGCCTGCTTCTGGGTCGCCGCGCTCCCCGGGCGAGCGCTTCGAACTTGCCTTCCGAGCCTGACAGCACTGTCAGTATCCTGTCCGCTTCTCCGAAGTCCTTTACCTTGAGGACTATTCCCTCACATCTGACCAGGGCCATTCCGATCATCCTTACCTGCGGACGCCCGAGTCGCACAAGTAACGTGCCCCCGAGCGTGCCGGGCTATTCAGCGCCGGGCCGGCGAGTAGCGTTCCTCTTCACTGAATATGCATCCACAATATGGCTGGCGGTACAGCCCCATCTCCCTCGACATCTGCACACTCTCACGGTATCCGGTGCGAAAATCGTAGTAAGCAAATGGCACACCCGCCGCCTCGCCCGCCTCCTTCGCCACGCGCGTCAGCAATTCATGATTCTGATACGGGCTGATCAGCAGAGTAGTGGTGAAACCGTCCGCTCCGAGCTCCCGCGCCAACTTCGCCGCGGGGTACAGCCGCATGCGGTAACACTCGGCGCATCGGCCGTCTACATTCCCATCGATTTCGCCTAGGAACTGGCGGAGCCCGTAGGTCTCGTCTATGATGGCGCTGTGCCCCACTGCCGAGCAATATGCTTTGAACGTGTCAAGCCGCCGCGCGAACTCAGTATATGGATGTATGTTCGGGTTGAAGAAGTAGCCACTGACCTCGTGCCCGTCAGCGCGCAAGGACTTGAGGCAGAACGTGGTGCACGGTGCGCAGCAGGAATGAAGAAGCAGTTTCATAGCAGTGTCGCCTGCCCATCATTGGGAAGCTCGCGGCCTATGTGCTCGTACGCCCTGGCG
>DAOTAC010000156.1:0-5786 GCA_035382325.1 Bacillota bacterium
AATGCAGCCTGGCGGTCACACGATCGGCGTTGTACACTCGTCCTGCGGCGACGGCATATGCATCCAGCTGCACCGCGTACCTCGCCGCTGCTTCATCGACTGACGGGCCCAGGACGCGGTTGGTTTTGAAGTCGACTACCAACACACTCCCGTCAGACAGCACGTCGACACGATCCATGACCCCCGATACTATCGGCCCCCCTACGTCCATCAGGAATCCAATTTCTTTCTGCCCTTCCCGCATGGGCCCTGGATAGTGTGTCAAGAAGATATCGATCATCGGCATGAGCTCATCCGCAACCGAGCCTGCAAGAACACTGTCTGCTCCGCGCAGATGCAACTCATCGAGTAATAAGGCCCTGGCCTGGGCAGAATCCGTCGCGCGATCGCACCTTTCACATACCGAGTGTACTACCTGCCCTCGCACAGCCGCATTGAGCCGCAGTTCTGCTCCGAAGGCGTGGCGGAGGCCGCGGGGTATGCGCCCCAGTCTGTACACATACTCATACAGATACCAACGGGCGCAGTGTGAGAAGCACATGAGCGCCGACACAGAAAACTGGCTTGGCGCGTTCGCCGCGCCGGCGGCGATCCGCACCGGGCCTGCCAGAGGGGCGAACTCGGCGATGCCGGGCGATTCATCCCCAGGCCCGGCTGCCTCCGTCCCTACTCGCTCGGTCTGGCTCTCCCGCCCTGCCGCGGCCTCGTCCACCGGCACGCCCATCGCCTGCATAAGGTCGCGTATCTCCCACTCTTCGTAGTGCCTGACGAGTATCGCAGCGCCGGTGCTGTCGTCAAGTACCAACGTGGCTGGCACGCTGGCTGAACAGACCCCGCCCGACTCATCGCTCCCGCCGGAGCCCCCTGCTCCGCATGGGCTTTGGTCATCGAGCTCAGGGATTGCCGAGCACAGATGCTCATACCAGCTAGGCCCGCCCGAGGACCGCGCTCGCCCGCCCGGGCCGGGCAGTGTTGCGCTGCCGACCAAGTAGTCGGACGCCCGCGTCGCAGCAACGTACAGGCAGCGCTTGCCCTCGTCGTCATCGCCGGCCCTGATCTCCTCCACTACGGACCGGAAGTGGCGAGTGGCATTGCACCACTCATCGCCCACCTGCACCGGCGCCGCGATCCCCAGCGACAGACTGTATTCGAATAGCTCCCCACCCGATCTGCGTGGCGGTCGAGCCAATTCAGGAACGAAAACCACGGGGAACTCAAGCCCCTTGGACTTGTGAACAGTCATGACCTTCACTGTGTCGGCGGATTCCTCTTCCATGGCCGCCTCGGCCTCTCGGGCGCTGAGATCGCCCGCAAACTCCATGTCTGCAATGAAATCACGAAGACAGGACCGGCTCGACGCTTCGTCCTCCGCCATCTGTACGAGCTTACGGAGGTTGCCGATGGACTGAGCGCCCTGCTCGACGAAGGCAAAATACTCCTCGAACCTGGCCAGTTCAACGGCGGTTTTCACCAAAGCGCCCACCGGCATCCTGCCCACTGCGTTCCCAAGCGTGCGCAGGCTCGTACGCGCCCGGCGGAACTTAGCAAGTTCGGCGCCTGCGAGCCCCCAATCGACCGCCACGTCGACATTGCCAGCTACGTCGACAGTGCCCAGCTCCGCCTCGCCGCCCCACACCGCCCTGTCCAGCCCGCCCGCAGCCGTCTTCAACCGGAGCAGACTCTCGTCAGATAGACCAAACACGGGTGACCGCAGGACTGCGGCGAGTGACGTGATGTCCGATCCGTCATCGATGGCCTTTAGCAGATCAACAAGCCATATGACCTCGGGCCTTCCGTAGAATCCGGTTCCTCCCACCACGTAGTATGGAATCCCATGTCGCGTCAAGGCGGCCTCGAATTCCTTCACGTGAGTCATCGCCCTGAGCAATACTGCGATATCCCCATATCGCACCGGGCGCGCCGCTGTCGTCGGACCATCTGCCCCAGCGGCGGTCTCGCATACAAGCCTCTCCTCATTCCGCACCATGTCGGCGATTCGCCTGGCTACAACCTCTGCCTCAAGCTCGCCCCTGGGGACCTTCTCCTTGCCGTCCAGATGCACCAGCATCAATTCCGCCCGGGCAAGGTCGGGATCCGGCGCCACCCGATGCGCCCTGGCAGGTGAGAACCGCTCCGGCCCCAGAATCCTCGTAAAGAGCGCATTCGTGACGTCCACAAGAGGCCCGACCGAGCGAAAATTGGTCCCGAGCTCCACGCGTCCACACCCACCGGCGCCGCCCGCGGCAAGCCCCGCAGCATCACCCGAGGCGGCCCGCACCGCCTCCTCGAATACCTCCACAACTGCGCCTCGGAACCTGTATATCGACTGTTTCGGGTCGCCCACAACAAACCGCCTGTTACCGTAGGGTTCGCCTGTAATCAGCGAGACGATTTCGTCCTGGAGCCTGTTGGTGTCCTGGTACTCATCGACGAGGACGAACTTGAACCTTCTACGGCACGCCGCCCCGGCCGGGGTGTCGCGCAGCAGGTCTCTGGCGGCAAGCTCTAGGCCGGTGAAGTCCATCATGGCGCCGTTGCCGCGCTGAGCGCGATACTCTTCATCCATCAACTTGCATGCGTCCACCACAGAACGCACACCTTCCCGTGCGAACCTGTCTAGCAAGCACTCGTGCAGGACTGCCTTTAGCGCGTCTATCTCCTTCTGCTCATCCGACCGCTTCTTCAGTTTGAGCCCGGCCACGACCGCATCGATCTTGAGCACAAGACCGGACACGTCAAAGAGCTCAGGGCTGCCTAGTTGCATACGATCCAGCTTCAGATGGTCGACGTTCACCGGCACACCCTTGCTTTCAGCCGCAGCAAGCAGAACGAGCCTGAGGTCGGCCAGCGCCCGCTCTGCCGCAACCTCCGACCGGTCCAGGTTCGCCATTGTGATGCCAAGGCACTCATCGAACGGCTTGCCGGTCATGCGTAGCTTCTCGAAGACCTGGCAGAGAGCCTCTGCCACAACGCCAAACCCCTTGTCCACCACGAGAGCAGTCAAGTAAGGGTCCTTACGCTGTAGCATCTTGTCAACGGTCGAGCGGGCGGCCGCGAACATAGCCCGGCGCATGTCGAGTTCGTCCATAATGGCGAACTCCGGATCCACACCTGCTTCTATGGGGTATTCCCTCACGAGCTGCGCACAGAAGGAGTCGATCGTGCTGATGCGCGCCGACTGAAGTTGCCTCGCAAGATCCCTCCACCTTCGGGCGTCCTCGGGAGAACCGGCACCCTTCTCCCGCTTGACAATCTCCTCCCATGCCCGGCCCTTCATTTCGTTCGCGGCCTTCTCCGTGAAGGTTATGGCTATCACTTCATCGATGTCGGCAGCCTGCTCCTGCAGGATGTTCACGTATCTCCCCACCAAAACTCGGGTCTTGCCTGACCCCGCCCCGGCTGTAACCACCAGGCTACGGTCGAGGTCGAATATGGCCTGCTCCTGCTCGGGAGTATAGCTAGCCACGGCCATCACCTCCCGTGCACACATCGCGATCATCATCGCCGGATTGGCTCAAGGCCTCAAGGTCAAGCATGTACACTTGGCACACGCGTCGGTAGTCGCACCAGGCACAGCTAGACAGCTTGCGAGGCGCGATGTGGAACACGCCCGCAGCAGCCTTGCCCGCCACGTCCAGTGCGGACGCCTGCACTCGGCCCACGTATTCACTCCATTTCTCGCTCGAAAGCTTGCCGCCCCTTCGCCGCTCCGCCGCGAACCGGTCGTGATACTCCTCGCGCCATACCCCCGACCCCATGCGGTTATCGCGCAAGCTGTAGTACCAAGCGCCCGCCACGAGCTGAGGCGCAGACGCGAGCAGTCGCTCCACGGCCAGCACGTACACTCCAAGCTGAACCTCATCAGCCTCCTTTATGTCGGTGAACGAGGGCAGGTTCGCGCTGCGACCGGACTTGTAGTCGTATATAGCCAGGGCGCCATCAGGCCCGACGTCGATTCTGTCCACCCGACCGCACACGCGCAGGCCGCCCATGGTGCTGCCGCGGCGGCCCTGCGTGTCGGGTGTCCCGTCACCCAGATCGCCGCCAAGACATCCGCCCTGATCATCGCCGCATAGGACGAGATAGTCCCGAACTGAACTGGGCGATGCCTCCGGCCTGAGCGCGAGGCCGAAGCTCCACTCGAGGTGGGCCGGGCTCCAGAACCCGTCGGTCTTGCTCGCCAGTTCCACCTGCGCGTCAAGAGTCTGAATGGCCTGCGCGACTATCGAGCTTCGATATGCCTCCCACGCCGGCGCGGACATGCTGATGGCCTCGATGTCGACCTTGTCCAGCTCCTCCTGGGCGATGCTCGCCATCTCAGAATGGTAATCGTCTATCCCGGACGGGACGAGACGCGACCCCAGGTATGCTTCAAAGAACCGTCGCAAGATGCTGTGGAGAACACCGCCACGCGTCAGCGGGGTCGGCTCCTCCGGCGCCTCGCCAACCGCGCCTAGCTCCAGCACACGCGAGCAGAAGAATGCGAACGGGCATCTCAGGTAGTCGTCGAAGTGCCCGGCCGACCATGCCGTGCCGCGAAGCATCTTCATCTCCAGGCTGTCCAGCAGGTCAGGCGCGCTGATCGCCCCGCTGAACACCGAAAACCCTGGGCCCGTTGCCTGGACGGACCTGTCCTGCCACCACGACGCAGCCTCCCACATGTCCGGCCGTTGTTTCGCCCATTCCCGAACCTGGGGCATCAGCTGACCCGCCTGCCCATGCGTCTGGGCGAGCGCAAGTGCGCACAGCCCGAGCTCCCTGGGGCTTGCCGCCATGTCCAACCTGCGCGGGAACACTTCACGCGGAGATACTGACTTGGTTATCCGCCGCTCATCCTCCGGCGCAATGTCCATTGAGTTCAGGAGCTCATCTACGAAGAAGGATCGCCTCACCGACGAGCCGTCGGCAGCGCTGGACGGGTATGTTATGTACAGCTTCCTGCTTGCCGCGCCCACTGCCGAGCTGAAGATGAACCGCTCCATGGCTGCGTACTCGCCTGGCAATGTGACGCCCACGCCCGAGTGAGCTAGCCGCTCCAAGTCATCCTCCTTGAAGACCCACGGTCGCCTCATTCTCCGTGGGAACGTGCCCTCCGCCATCCCACTCAGGAATAGAACCGGCCATTCCCCCTCCGCGCTTCTTGCCGGCCCGACAACCTTGACACCGGCAGGGTCCGGGCGTTCCAGCGGAAACGAGCGCCGCCTGATCGCAGAGCCGAGGATGCGGGCGAATTCAGCCCAATCGCCGCCGTCGTCTCTATGGCCATCTCCATGTTCGTCTCCATCGTCGCGGCCCGACCCGTCCTCCCCGTCAACTGAGCGGGCAATCTCGTCCAGGAGCGAGTTGAACGCCCTCCATGCCGCCCACGATTCGATGGCCCAATCACGGTTGTCGGCTGCCATGATGGACTCCGGCGCCCCGACCGCCGCGAGCAGCGCACGGAACTCGCGCACACGATCGGCAAGCCCTCCCGATTTGCCGAAGTCTCCGCTCCATGCCTCCGCCAGCGTGTCGGCGAGCGTAAGCGCATCGTCGCATCCGTCAGCCCCCTGCAGACGTACCTTCCACCGCCCGGACGTAAGCTCCAGTCCCTTGACCCCGATTGCCCGGGCGACCTGGCCGGCGCATGCCGGCCCACGGCCTATGTATGGACTGGCAAGCAACCTCGCGAGGTCAAATCCTCTGTGGCGCGACGCTGCGGCATCTGCCAGAGCCACGCAGTCGAGGACCAGCATCGACGATGACAGCAGACGTTTCCTCGGCGCCGCGCACGCCACTCCGAACTC
>DAOTAC010000157.1:0-5743 GCA_035382325.1 Bacillota bacterium
TCCAGCCGTTTTGTCTGACGGCCGTGATGTCAAGACCAGCTAAACGGCTATTCCAGCCCGGCGAGGCGCTCAATCGTGATTCGTAGAGGCCGGCTACAGCAACCAGCTGTAATCCTTCCTGCAATCCACGACGGCGTCCACATACACAGTGCTGCCTTTTACTTGGTAGACTAGCAGATAGGTCTTGCCCATCAACAGCTTGCGGTACTTGCCCGCCGGCATCAGTGAATCTGAGAGCCATGGGTTGTGCTCCGGGTACTCCTCAAGAGACTTCGCCTTCTCGTCGAACTCCTCTACAAGCCGACGCGCAGCGGCTTCGCCGACCTGTGCCAGAAAGCGGGCGTGTAGCAGCAGACTCTGCATCGCCTCGTCTGAGATCACCACATCGGATCTCCTACGCGCGCCGTCCATCCAATACCTCCTGGATTGCGGCCTTCATCATGGAGGATACGTCATCGAGAGAATAACCGCTCTTCCCGGCTAATCTGCCTTCCTCGGCAGCGACCAGGCTCTCCCTGAGACGCAACATGCTTTCGCGCCTCGCGAATGCTTCGATGTCCATCACCACCAGGTCGCCTTCGCCGTTCTTGGTCAGGTACACAGGCTCTCCCGAACGCTTGCAGAGCTCGGATATGCTGTTGTAGTCCCTCCGAATCGCCGCCGACGGCTTGATGTTGATCATCTGGACCACCTCGTCTGGTAGTATCATAGCATGCTTATTATATGCTTATTATATCATTCTGGGATCGCAACGGGTTCGACCCCATCTCGGCAGCTGCCCGGGCCGGACTGCGCGCCGCATCGCTCACGGCCAGCACGGCCCTCACTGCCCTCACGGCCCCCAAGACCCGCGTACCCGCTCCGCCTACTCCGCCTGCCGCTCTTTGGTGAGCAGCAGAGTTACCGCGAAGATGGCGGCGGCAAACGCCAGCTGAATCAGTACATCGCCGTATATCGGCCGCAGGGCGCTGGCAGTAGGCCGGGAAAGCCCCGAAATCGCGTCGTTAGCCTTCACATACCAGTAGGCAGGTAAGAACCGTCCGAAATCCAGGACGTGCTTGCTCAGGATCGACTGCGGCACAAACACCCCGCAGACGAAACTCATACCATTGGCGATCACATTCACCGCCCCGGCCTGTGCGCCGTTGCTCCTTACCGAGCTGCCGACGAGGAATCCTATGCTGGCGCTCACGACGGTGAATGCCAGCGTGTTCATGCAGTACAGCCACACTAGCCCGGATGACAGCAGGTTCCTGCCGTACAGAACGAAACTGAAAAGCACCAGCACCGACCAGCAGCCCAGCGCGAATATGGTGTGGCCGGCGGCCAGTTGCAGGTTCGCACTGCGCGCCGGAATCGGAGTGCACAGGCTGCGCCGACGGAGGTCGGGCTTGTTGAATGCCATCATGATTGCGCTCACACCCATCATGATGGTAGCGAGCACAGCATATGCAAAATACCGGTAGTAGAAGACGAATTCTCGCTCAGAGCCGTTGGTTGCTGAAGAAGGCAAAACGGTGACCGGGGTCTCCTGCGCCAGATCGGCCCGGATAGCGGCCGCCAGTTCTTCGTGTGACTGATCCCCCCCATACTGATGGCGGAGGCGAGCAGTTCTGAGGTACTTGTCGATCCGCATATCCACGTAACGGCTGCTTATGGAACCCGATACCGTCACTTTCTGTACGGCGCAGTCGCGACCGGACAGGAAGTCGGTAGAGAAACCGGCCGGGATAATCGCAATGTACTCCACATTGCGGAAGAACAGCGCATCCTGGAGCTTTTCCGGATTGTCCGGATAGGGCACTATCCCACTAGTGTCGGCAAGGTAGTCTGCCAGCCCCTGCGCAAGCGGGGCTTCTCCGTCGCGGTTGATCACGGCGATGGACGTCCTCGTCTGGGCGAAGTCCCCAGTTTCCTGCGGAGCCTCGGCGAGGGAGAACGCCACCGACAGCCCCAGGAAGATGGCGACGTAGATGGATATTGCCCCCGCTGAGGCACGCATCACTTTGAAGTAAGCCCTAAAGACTTGCATATCTATCCCTCCTCAGGCGCAGGAAACTCAAGGTGCACATGGCCGCCGAAATCAGGAGCAACAGCCCGATGTTGAGGAAGAACCGGCGGTGGCTCGCGAAAACGTACAGGCTGTAGAACGCGTCGGCGATCAGGGCCGCCGGGTTGATGTAGGACAGAAACGGCGCTTTGCGTGCGATTATGTCCTTCATGTTGACTATCATCAAGCCCGCCAGGAAGCTCATCGTCATGCTCGACGCGCTGAGGATCGCCGTCTTTACGCCCTCACTCTTTCGGGCGAACGTACCGATGAAGGCTCCGAAAGACACACCGGCAATGCAGCCTGCCAGACATGTCAACAGCACATACCATACCTGGTTTCCGAAATTCACGCGCAGCACAAGCACTAAATACGCCAGCAGGACCGTCACCTCTGCCAGGCTTATGGTGAGCGCTGCCGCTAAGTCGTACAGCACTACGCCGAGTTTGTGAGTGGGCGCCACACTGCGCCGCGCGCCCTGAGGGGACAAGTCCGCCTGCACGTCGGTGGTATTGCGCAGCCCCAGGAAACCGCCGTAAAGACAGGTCATCGCAATGAGAACATAGAAGACGTTGAGTATGGTGTCAGGCTCAGCGCTGCTGAAAGAGATCTGCTGTGTGTAGCTTCGCCTCTGCCCTATCTCCCGAAGGAGTCCCGCCGGATCTGTCGGATGCTCCTCGAGGATACCAGTGATTGTTGCGTATGTGTGTGCGTACTCATCGAGGATCGCTTTCAATATGCTCTGCTCAATGCCGGATTGACTGACTGTGAGTCCGATGGGATCGCCGACGGTGATGACGCCAGATACGGCCCCGTCCTCGAGCAATCGGCGAGCCTCTCGGTCATCGGTCACGGTTAGCTCAATCAGCTGGCCCTCTCCTGGCCTGGACAGCGCGTCTAGGGCCTGTCGAAAGGCGACATTCTGTCGATAGGCATCGCTCCCGACTACCGCGGCTCTGATGGGTCTGAAAGTCTCCTGCCTCCCCATAAGCTGGTCAAAGGCGAAATGGAACATGGTGGCCAGGATCAGCGGGAAGATCAAGGTCCAGAATACCATCTCTCTGTCTCGCGCCAGACACTTCAGACGATAGCCGAATATGTGCATGAACATGCCTTCCCACACTCCCCCTAATCCCTCAGCTGTCTGCCGGTGATCTCAAGGAACACATCGTTCAGTGTCGGCTGTTCCGAAAAGACCCGGCCGAACGAGAGATCGCGCGATTTCAGGTAGTCGAGCAGAGTCAGCAGATTGTGCTGGCCTCCGTCGAAATGGACCGCCAGACGGTTGTCCGCATACTCCGCGCGGGCGACATGAGGCAATTGCCGTATATTGGCTACGTGATCGGGCTGGAGAGCGTACAGCTCGACGGTGACGGTCTCGCCGTCATTGATCATCGCCTTAAGCTCGTCCTTCGTGCCCGTGGCCAGAGTCTTGCCCTTATCCATGATCACAATGCGGGTGCAGAGCTGTTCCACCTCTTCCATGTAGTGCGAGGTGTACACCACAGTCGCGCCCTGCCGGTTCAGCTCGCGGATGCCTTCCAGTATCTTGTTCCTACTCTGGGGATCCACAGCTACCGTAGGCTCATCCATGAAAATCAGCTTGGGTTTGTGGGCAATGCCGCAAGCGATATTGAGCCGGCGCAAGAGCCCGCCCGACAACTTCTTGGGGTAGAACCTGCGGAATTCCCCCAGGCCTACGAATTCGATGGCTTCATCCACCAGCCGACGGCGAGCCTTTGCGTCATTCACATACATGCCACAGAAATAGTCGATGTTCTCCTCTACCCTAAGCTCCTGGAAGACCGCTACATTCTGCATCACGACGCCGATATTGCGCTTGCTTTCGTAGGCGTCAGGCGCCATCGGCTTGCCGAACACCTCAATAGCACCCTTGTCGTATTTCAGGAGCGACAGAATGCAGTTGATTGTAGTGGTCTTGCCCGATCCGTTTGGACCCAAGAGGCCAAGGATCTCGCCTTCACCCACTTCTAGGTTGAAGTGATCCAGGGCCAGCACATCTCCATATCGCTTTACAAGGTTCTGCACCCTAACGAGCATTACGATTCCTCCCGATCTCGTTGTGCTTTCATTCTACCTGCGGCGCCAAGGCGCCGTAAGTGAATCCAGTCAGTTCTGTGGATGACAGTTGTCACTATCATTGTCACGATGCGACTGCCCATCATGCGACTGCCTATCATGCGACTGCCGACCGTCAGTGTCAGTCGAAAATTGTCAGTCGGAACCAGGCGTGATAGACTTGATCCCGAAGGAGACGTAGCTATGAACGCGATTGTCGATAGGGTCCTCATATGGGCGTGCTGCGCCGCCCTGCTGCCGCAAAGGGCGGGCGACGCGATGATCGTCATAGCGATGCTGGCTGCAATAACAGTCAGCGGGCTTAACGGTTATCTGTTATCGCCCACGTTCCACTTAGCCAGCATTGTGGCCTACGCCGGGGCAAGCGCGGTCTGGCCCAGCTTCTGCCTCTTTATCCCTCTGGTATACTATGATGCGTTCGGGCTCAAACAGGCCTGGTGGGCGCCGGCCGTAGCGGCGGCTCTGGCGGCATGCTTCACGGGTCTTCCTGCGAACACATCACTGACTGTGGCAGTATTGATGGCGGCGGCCTATGTGCTGAAGCATCGCGCGGTTGCGCTGGAACGGAGCCGCACCGAGCTCAAGCAGCTGCGCGATAGCGGTCAGGAACTGGCCATGATGCTCAGCCAGAAGAACAAAGACCTAATAGAGAAGCAGGACTATGAGGTTAGATTGGCGATGCTCGGAGAACGTAGTCGCATCGCCCGCGAGATCCACGACCACGTAGGGCACCTGCTATCGCGGTCGATACTTCAGGTCGGGGCGATCATGGCGGCCAAGCGCAGCGCCGACACTGCGGCAGCAGACGCCGATCTGCGACAGAGCCTATCGGTGGTTCGAGATACTCTATCGCAGGCCATGAATACCATCCGGGCCAGCGTCCACGATTTGCATGAAGAATCCGTTGACTTGAGGACCCAGATCGATGCTTTGGCCCAGGGATTCGAATTCTGTCCGATTCATCTCGACTACAGGCTGGACAGCCAACCAGAGAAGGAGATCACATACTGCTTCATCGCCATCGTCTCAGAAGGGCTTAACAACGTCATCCGTCATTCCAACGCCACCCAGGTCACCCTCAGGCTCATAGAACATCCCGCGCTTTATCAGCTCATCGTGGAGGATAACGGATCCAAGACCGCAGGCGAACCCTCAGGCGGTCTCGGCCTGCGCAGTATGGCCGACCGCGTCGCCGCGCTGGGGGGGGCAGCTCTTCATCGAACACCAGGGCGGGTTCAGACTGTTTGTCTCGATTCCGAAAGGAGGGCGTCTGCATGAGAGTAGTGATCATCGACGATGATCGGCTGGTATGTCAGTCTCTGAAGACCATCCTGCAATCAGACGAAGATATCGAGGTCGTCTCAATGGGCCATGACGGCCATGAAGCAGTGGCGCTCTTCACGCAGCTTCAGCCGGACGTGCTGCTGATGGACATCCGAATGGACCGCATGACCGGGCTCGAGGCATGCAGGCGCATCCTGAGAGAGTTCCCAGATGCCCGGATACTCTTCCTTACCACGTTTCTGGACGACGAGTACATCGTGCAGGCGCTCCGCTTGGGCGCGAAGGGCTACATTCTTAAGCAGGACTTTG
>DAOTAC010000158.1:0-5742 GCA_035382325.1 Bacillota bacterium
CGTCCACGACCAGTAGTATCTCGGTGGGCGCGACCCTTGCCTTTACCCTCTCTAGCTCCTCCATCATCTCGTCATCTATGTGCAAACGTCCTGCTGTGTCCAATATGACGGTGTCATTCCCCATGCTGCGCGCACGCTCTACCGCACCGGCGGCGATGTCGGCCGGATCGGCGCGCTCGCCTAAGGAGTACACCTCCACGCCCAACTGCGCTCCGAGCACCTGCAGTTGCTTGATCGCAGCCGGCCTGTAGACGTCTGCGGCGGCCAAAAGTGGTTTTCTCCCCTGCTTACGCATGAGGCTCGCAAGCTTCGCACAGCTGGTAGTCTTGCCCGAGCCCTGCAGCCCGACTAGCATGAGGACTGTGGGAGGCTTTGAGGAAAAGACTATCTTCGATGACTGCCCACCCATGAGGTCGGTGAGCTCCTCATGGACAATCTTTATCACCTGTTGTGCGGGCGTGAGGCTCGTTAAGACCTCTTCGCCCACAGCACGCTTCCTGACCCTGTCTATGAATGCCTTAGCCACCTTGAAGTTGACGTCCGCTTCCAGCAGAGCCGTACGGACCTCACGAAGTGCCAAGTCTACTTCTTTTTCAGTGAGCTTCCCGCGGTTACGCAGGTTCTTGAAGATGCCCTGAAGCCGCGCTGAGAGGTTCTCAAACATCAAAGCCCACCTTCCTTCTCGCCGATCGCATGGTCGCCGCCCAGGTCCGTTCCCATGCCCGTGCCCGTGTCAGTGACAGTGCCGGTGCCCGTGTCGGCGTCCATGGAGATTGCAGCTTTCTGACAGCCCTCAACCGCCTCTATGGCTCTTGCGAGCCAGGCGCGAACCGCATCCAGATCGCACTCGCAATTGCCTCTAATCTCGGGCCCGAGAGCACGCACTGCGCTGTCGAGGGCCTCGCGCGCGGCTGAAAGAGCTGATGTTAACTCTTCGAGTTGCAGTCGCCTGGTATCAGAAGATCGGACAAGCCCAAACTGGTTCTCATACTCCTCCATCGCCTGCTCTGACCGGACAAGCGTGTCGTGAACGGCTTGCCGTGACACTACATGAAGCTCGGATATCTCCGACAAGGAGTAGTCATTCAGGTAGTACAGACGGCACATCTCCTGTTGGCGCTCAGTCAAAAGCGGCCCATACACATCGAACAGGGCAGCCATCCTCAACATCTTTCTAAGCATCGACCACCGACCACCCCGCAGGTGTTAAGGCCAAGGCCTTTACACTACGCAGTATAGCGGCCATGGCCCCATGTGTCAAGGCACCGACTTGCTGCGAGAAGCTGACATGGAGGAGTACGGTCCCAAACAGACACCTCTGCAGTTCATCTGGCAAGGGCAGAATGCCCTCGCAGATCCCATGAGTTTGCCGGTTTGCCCCATCGCCCGTAGGTTCTTCGCAAGGTCCTTGGCGGAACCTGTCGGAAAACCCCGCGGTTCCTATAGGCTAGATAAAGCCAGCAGACCTGCAGCAGGACGCACGGTTTTCGCGACAACCTATGCAGAGGGAGCAAGATCCGGTCATGGCGACGGCGCGCGAGGACGTTGCCAATTACAGGTATTTGCGTACATCGGGGCGTTTTCCGGAGATTTTCTGCAGCCTGCGTGCGAAAAATCTCCGCGAACGGTCCCAAATTCGCTGAGAACCCCATTGCCCATTATGAAACTGCCAGAGCCGAACGGGACTAGCACGCAGAATTGGGCCAATCAGGCAATATCAGGGGACTGAACCCAAAGTCTCCCGGATATATCCTTATATATACAGCCGTCATTGCAGACGAGGTGACTCTCGGTCGCGAGAGTCGGCTTGAAAGGACATTTTTCGCCACGATGCGGCGAAAAACTTCAATCGTTGGACCTCTGCCATGCAAAAACCTGTAATTGCCTCCCCCGCGATATGATAAGAGCTCGGTCTCTGGTGTCGGACTACACTCTCACTGCTCCCAGGTCGCCCCTGACCCTAACCCTAATCGCCCGCACGACGAGCGTCTACGATGGCCGCCAGCCTTCCCCCGGGCCGCGGGACCGAGGTTGAAGGTTTCGGCCAGCGCGTCCTAGCTGGGGTTTTCGCAATCGAGGGTTTCGCCGCGCACGACGACCGCTGACCGCGAAGGTCACGGATTGTGTCAGTCTCTGCGCAAAATCCCGTGCACGAACTCATCAGGGTCGAACGGTCTGAGATCCTCGACGCTTTCCCCCACGCCTACGAACTTCACAGGGATACCCAGCTCCTGAGTGATCGCGACAACTATCCCGCCCCGTGCGGTACCGTCCAGCTTGGTCAAGACTATCCCGGTGACTCCGACGGCCTCGTTGAAAACCCTAGCTTGAGCAATGGCATTCTGACCAGTGGTGGCGTCTACTACCAGCAACACCTCATGAGGCGCCGACGGGCACTCTCTTGCGATGACTCGCTTGATCTTCTTCAGCTCCTCCATGAGGTTGCTCTTGGTGTGGAGCCTGCCGGCGGTATCCACGATGAGATAGTCGGCGCCGCGCGCACGGGCTGCCTGATAGGCATCGAAGGCAACCGCGGCCGGGTCAGCTGCCTCCTGATGGCGGACTACTGCACATCCGGTTCGTCGCCCCCACACCTCCAGCTGGTCAATGGCTGCAGCGCGGAATGTATCGGCAGCTGCCAGAATGACTCGCTTCTTCATCGACACCAGCATCGCCGCGATCTTGCCGATGGACGTGGTCTTGCCTGTTCCGTTTACCCCCACTACCATAATCACAGTGGGCGGGGCATCGGCCTGCGTCAGCGGAATCGCTTCCGAACCCAACGTACCAAGGAGTTCCTTCTCGATGAGGTCCATTGCGCCCTCTGCGTCCAGCCTCTCTCCACGGGCTGCGCGGGACCGCACAGAGTCGATGATCGATGTTGCAGCGGTGACGCCAAGGTCAGCCTGGATAAGGACGGCTTCCAGCTCATCCAGGGTTTCCTCATCCAGAGCCGGCCTGCCTTCGAAGATTGACTCTATCTTGCCGGCGAAAGCATCTCTGGTCTTCTTCAGTCCGTTGCGGATTGCTGAGAAAAGTGAAGGCGACATCGGAATACCCCCATCATGTCAAAGCTTGTAGTCGGTCGCTCTTATGGAGAACACCTTGGATACGCCGGACTCCTCCATGGTTACCCCAAATAGGGTGTCGGCGCATTCCATGGTTCGCTTTCTGTGTGTGACGATTATGACCTGTACTTTCCTGGAGATGCCTTCGAGCAGTTCGACAAAACGGGCGACGTTGGCCTCATCCAGTGCGGAGTCTATCTCGTCTAGAACGCACACTGGGCTTGGCTTCACCCTCATGATCGCAAACAGAAGTGCGATGGCCGCCAAGGCCTTCTCTCCACCCGACAGCAGCGACAGGCTCGTCAGCCTCTTCCCCGGCGGTTGGCACACGATTTCCACTCCGCATTCCAGCGGAGCGCTGGGGTCATCCAGCGCCAGGTCGGCGGCGCCGCCGCCAAACACGTCCTGGAAGATATCGGAGAACTCCCCCCTGATGGCCTCAAAGGTCTCCGTGAACTGCTTGATACACACGCGGTCGCACTCGCGAATCACTTCGCTTAGGGATTCCTGGGCCGATTCCATGTCGGCGAGCTGCTCCTTTAGGAAATGATGCCTCTCTGCCAGCTCCTTGCTCTCCTCTATGGATGTATGGTTGACCGGGCCGAGGTCGTCTATCTCCTGGCGCAGGCGCTTGATCTCCAGACGCGCCTCCTCCGGCGACAGTGACAGGGCCGACACGTCTCTCGAGAGAGCCTCCTCAGCGCCGACTGAGTAGGATGCGAAAAGCCTTTCGGCGATGGCCGCACGTTCCGCATCCAGGCGGGCCTCGCCAACTCTGGCGTCGCTCAGCCGACTGTCGGCGGCAGACGTCCCACGGCGCGCGCTGCGGCTGGCTCGTTCCGCCTCGTTCACCAACACGAGCTCGTCGGCGCGCCGTGCCCGAGCGGCCTCCAGTTGCTTCTGTTCGTTTTCGAAAGCGGCTGCTGACGATGACGCCGCCTCACGTAGCCTCTCCACCTCTTGCAGCGCCAGTGCCGCCTCCTCTGCAGCCGCTCGCTCCTGATCATTCAGGCGCTCGAGTTCGGCGTGGCACGACTCCACCTCAGCCTGAGCCCTTGACCTTTCCACTTCCAGTGCGCTCACTCTCTCGCGAAGCGCCGCCGTATCTGCGTTCAGAGTTGAATGATCGGCCGCCGACTGTGCCTCTTCGTCCTTGAGCTGCGTGAGGGCTCCGGACTTCGACTCAAGTTCGGCTTCCAGCTGAATCCGATCTGACTCTACCACTTCGAGCTGACGCGTATACTCCTTAACCTCGGCCGATGTTCTCTCATCCTCGGCCGCAACCGATTTCAGCTCCAGTTCCAAGCTCGCCAGTTCGTCAGCCGACCGCGGCAGCGCCTCCTGCGCAAGCTTGAGTCTCTCGTTCTGCCCTTGCACTGCCAACCGCAAACCCGCCAGTTCTCGCTCTGCCTCTTCCAAATCGGCCTGACACTGAGCCACCCTAGCGTGCGCCCGCGCACGGTCCGATTCTGCCTTCGCCGACTCCAGCCTTGCGCGTTCCAGTTGCTCTTGCAGCTCTTCAAGCCTTCTGCCACGTGCCAGGAGGCCGCCCTGCCTGTCGGTGGCCTCTCCCCCAGTCATGGCTCCGCCGGCCGATATCTGATCACCATCTAGGGTGACCATGCGAAGGCGCACGCCCGATCTGATCAGGGCAACACCGCACCTGAGATCCTGCACGACCAGGACGCGGCCGAGGAGGTAGTCCACAGCCTTGCGGTGCTGCGGCGCTGATTCTGCGAGGTCTGAGGCGAGCCCGATGACGCCGGGCGCCGTTTTCGGAATCTGCGAGCTGGGCACTGTCGACGGACGCAGGATGTCGAGCGGCAGGAACGTAGCGCGCCCGGCATGGCTCTCCTTAAGAAACGAGATTGCCTTCTCTGCCACACCTGATGTTGAAGCGATGATATTCTGAACCGCCGGCCCCAGGGCTGCCTCAATGGCTCGTTCGTATTCGCGCGGTGCGCTGACGAGTTCGCCCACGGCCCCCAGAAGCCCTGCGCGTCGCCACTCATCGCTGGTCAGAAGGGCCCGCACTGCGCGTCCATACCCTTCGTAGTCGCGCTGAAGCGCCGACAGGCTAACGTACGCGGCTTGGGCAGAGGACTCATCCGCCCGTGCGCGCGCCGCCCGCTCTGCAGCGAGTTCCTGTTCAGCGCGGGCCGCCTCCAGTGCGGTCCGTGCCCCGGATACCCTGGAATCGGCTTCCACAGATTGGTCGATGAGCGCCCGCCCTTCGCGCATGATGCGCTCTACCTCGTGCTGAAGGCGCGCATACTCCCGGTCCTTCTCGTCAAGCTGTGCCTGTATTCGCACGGCCCTGGATCGGTTGTACTTCATGGAGTCCTCGCCTGCGCGCACTCTAGAACGGAGGTCAGAGGCGTGCGCTAAGACGTCAAAGAGCGCAGACTTGCACTCTTCCACTTCTGCCTCGGCGGCGGCCCTGGCAGCAGTCAACGCGGCCATTCGCTCCTCG
Organism: Bacillota bacterium; assembly: GCA_035382325.1. Taxonomy (GTDB): domain Bacteria; phylum Bacillota; class DTU025; order DTU025; family DTU025; genus UBA5389. The sequence continues at coordinate 5,542 of DAOTAC010000158.1, forward strand.
GTCTGTCGCGCCGCCGAACCGCGTTCGACGTATTCGGCGCGAGCCTGCCGTGCGTTCAGACAAGCGGTTTCGTAGTCATCAGTCAGCTTGATCTGTCGCTCACGCCTCTCGGCAACCATCGCTGCTAGCTGGCTGCCGCGTTCAACCAGAGCCTGATGCCGCTGCGCGGCAACGTTTAGACGGCCAGCGTCACGCTCCGCC
>DAOTAC010000159.1:0-5736 GCA_035382325.1 Bacillota bacterium
CATGGACAACCTGCACCTTTCGGGGAGATACTACCTCCCTGCCGACGCCCTCGTCCGGCGACGTATCGAGAGCGGCCTGTCACGGACGTTCGAAACCCGCGGCTACTATGAGATAATCCCACCGATGCTTGTAGGGCTGGGACTGGCGCAGTTCGGGCCGGATGGCCCGGGCAACTCCGGCGGCATGAGTAGCTCGTGCGGTTCCAAAGCAGCGGGCTGCGCGGAACACTCAGGGCACGATCTAGAGGATGAATGCACATCATACGTGGTCTTGACTAGGGATGGCCACTTGCTGACGTTGTGCTCTGACCTTACCACGCCAGTCGCTGCCCTGGCAGCGCGCCATCTGCTGTCGGCGGATGGGCCTACGCGTCTGTATTACTCGGGCACTGTGTTCCGCGCCCAAAAGCCGGGAAGCGGCAGGCCGGAGGAGCGGCGGCAGGTTGGAGCGGAGCTTATCGGGCGGGGCGCCACAGGCGTCCAGGCAGATGCAGAGATTCTGTCGATGGCCACCGAAGGGCTGATCAACATAGGGCTGCGCGATTTCTGCATCGGCCTAAGTGATGCAAAACTCCTTTCGGCGATACTTGACGCCGCAGGCGCTCAGGGCGATACAGGAGAACGCATCCGTTCTGCCCTGGCAGCGCGCGACTACGTCCTCTACGGCGAACTAGTGTCGTCATTGGACGGCGCTGCCGTAAGCGTGGAACTTCTCAGGCGCCTGCCCCACCTCCACGCCCGCGCTGAGGTTCTGGAGGCGCTGCGAACCGCCGACGTATGCGAAGCAGGGGGAGGGCTTGTACGGACTCTCGACGCCCTGGACAACCGGGGCCTGGGCAGGTTTTTCCGTCTAGATCTGGCCATAACGAGGCGATTCCGCTACTACACCGGAGTTGTCTTTGAAGGATATGCGCCCGGGTGCGGAAACGCGGTGATCGGAGGGGGGCGCTATGACGACTTGCTGGCCTGTTTCGGCGCCTCCGCGCCCGCAGCTGGGTTCGCTGTGGATGTCGATTCCGTGGCATCGGCGCTCGGCGCGCTGGACGAGCCTAAGGAGTCAGGAGGAGGTGCAGGGCAATGGGGTTGGAGACTGTGGACGAATCTTGCGTCATGCGAAGCCGTCAGGTCGCGCCACTGAGCATCGCGCTTCCCAAGGGTAGGCTGCTCCGGCCGTCGCTGGGTATTCTCAGGGGAATCGGCCTCATCTGCCCGGACGTGGATGAACTCGACAGAAGACTGGTGTACGAAACGGCAGATAGCCGTGTCAGGTTCATTATCGCCCGCCCCGCTGACGTACCGGCTTATGTGGACCACGGCGCCGCCGACCTGGGCATAACGGGCAAGGATGTTCTCATTGAGGGCGACTGGAATGTGTGCGAACTGCTTGACCTGGGCTTCGGGCAATGCCGCATGGCTGTGGCCGCGCCTCGAGCAGCAACTGGGCCCGACCCCGCCGTGGCACTCTCCGACCCAAGGCCGCCGCGCCTCGGCCACACCCTGCGGGTGGCCACCAAGTTCCCGGGTATAGCCAGGCGCTACTTTGCCCCCAGGCGGGATCTGTGTGTCCAGATCATCAAGTTGAACGGGGCAGTGGAGATCGCGCCCATTGTAGGGCTCGCCGATGTGATCGTGGACATAGTCGATACCGGCCGTACACTGGCCGACAACGGTCTGGTGGTGGTGGAGGAAATAATGCAAGTATCGGCGCGCCTCATAGCAAACCGAGCCAGCCTGCAACTGAAGTCTGCCGCCATCTATCCGGTTACGTCGGCGCTCAGTGAACACTGCCGTCAACTCGACGACGCGATGGCTCGATAGCAGGACTGCAATTCCGGGAGGTGTTCACATGGACACGCCGTTGACAATCAGAACTACTGCCGCTGCCGACCTACTGCGACAAGGAATCCGTCGCGGGCTGGAGGGTCTGGACGAAATCGAAGATGATGTCCGCTCCATAGTGGAAGACGTACGAAACCGCGGCGACAGGGCCGTTCGCGACTACACCGAAAGGTTCGATGGAGCCGGGTCCGTTCCGAGCAACGTAGAAGTGACGCCCTGCGAGATCCGCCATGCCTACTCGGCGGTAGACGAATCAGTCGTAGAGGCGCTTCGGCGAGCCGCGGACAATATCAGACGTTTCCATGAGCGGCAGGTGCAGCAGTCCTGGACCTGCATACTCGATGACGGCACGCAGATGGGGCAGGTAATCCGCCCTCTGGCGCGAGTTGGCGTGTACGTGCCCGGCGGCACTGCCGCCTACCCGTCTTCCGTGCTCATGGGAGCAATACCGGCCCGAGTGGCCGAGGTTGGCCAGGTGATAGCCTGCACGCCCCCAGGTCCCGGCGGAGTAGCAAACCCTTACGTGCTGGTGGCGGCCGACATTGCAGGAGTTGATAGAGTGTTCAAAGTAGGCGGATGTCAGGCCATCGCGGCGATGGCTTTCGGAACCGACTCCATCCCCGCAGTAGACAAAATTGTCGGCCCGGGCAATGCCTACGTCACCGCAGCCAAGAAGCTGGTGTTTGGCTATGTGGATATCGATATGCTGGCCGGCCCGAGCGAGCTGGTTGTGCTGGCCGACCAGTCGGCCGACGCGCGCCTTGTGGCGGCCGACCTGCTGTCGCAGGCTGAACACGGTCCGGACTCAGAGGCCATACTCGTGACTACCAGCCCTGAGCTGTCCGCGGCCGTCGAGCGCGAGCTCCGCATCCAGGTCGACGCCTTATCCAGGCGCAGCACAATCGCCTGTTCGCTCGGCCGACACGGCCTGATGGTCATCGCCAACGACCTTGACCAGGCAATAGACGTGGTCAACCACTACGCCCCCGAACACCTGGAGATCCTCGTGGACGATCCCTACGCCCTGCTCGGGTGTATCCACAATGCCGGCAGCGTGCTCTTGGGTCCGCTCACGCCGGTGGCGGCCACCGACTATGCGGCCGGACCCAATCACGTACTTCCCACAGGAGGCACCGCCCGCAGTCGGTCCGCGCTTTCAGTGCGCGATTTCGTGAGGGTGCAGAATGTTACGTCTCTTGCGCACGCGTCGCTCGACGACATTCTGGACGCCGCCCACACCATAGCTGCCATCGAGGGATTGGATGCGCACGCGGCGGCTCTCGCGGCAAGGAGGAGTACACCATGACAGCCAACGGGATCCGCATCAGGCTCGACAGCAATGAGAGCCCTTTCGACCTTCCCGCGCCGCTCAAGGAGAACGTTCTGGACCAGCTACGGACGATCCCGTTCAACAGGTATCCCAAGAGGCTGGCTGCCAACCTCAAGCGGACGATCGCATCGCGAATAGGGGTAGACGATACGCAGGTCACTCTGGGCAATGGCCTCGATGAGGTTATCCATATCATCCTACAGACCTTTGGGCCCCGCAGAAGCGTGATCGTACAGAGGCCTTCGTTCGTCATGTATGAGGTTGCCGCGCTCGCTGCCGGCGCAGATTTGCGGGCAGTAACCCTTGGGGAAGGGCTTCAACTGGATGTATCCGGGATCATCGAAGAAGCGAACGCAGGAGCATGGCCCGGACCAGAGTCTGATCCCCCCATGGTGATTTTGTGCAACCCGCACAACCCCACCGGCGGGCGACTGTCAGAAGCGGATATCGAGGCAGTGCTCAGGGCGACTCAGGCTCTGGTTGTGGTAGACGAAGCCTACGTAGAGTTCGCAGGCGGGAGCGTGCTGCCGCTGCTCGCCAAGTACGACCATCTTGTTGTGCTGCGGACCATGTCGAAGGCGTTCGGGCTGGCCGGAGTGCGCGTGGGGTATTCGGTATCGAGCCCAGGCATCGCAGCGGAGCTTGCTAAGGTGAAGCAGCCCTTCAACCTGGACTCGCTTGCCCTGGTTATCGCCCAGGCAGCCCTGCAAGACGACGCATACTGCCAAGAGACGGTAGCCCGAATCATCGAGGAGCGCACCCGGCTCGCCCAGCGTCTATCATGCATCCCGAGCATAACTTGCCTGCCGTCGTGCACGAACTTCATTCTGTTCAGAACGGAGTCGGCGGAAGCGGCAGAGGTCCATGACGCGCTCGGCCAGCGGGGGATCTCAGTGCGCATCTTCCCGGGCGAGCCCATGCTGCGCGGATATCTCAGAGTCAGCTGTGGAACTCGCGAGGAAGACGACATCTTTCTGGCGGCTCTGGAGAGCGTTCTGGGCGACTCGTGCTCCGCCAGAATACGCCGCTACTCAGGCGTTAGGGAGGGTCATTGAAATGTCCGGCACCAGACAGGCCCAAGTGCATCGCAGAACTTCTGAGACAGATGTCGACGTTCTTCTTGGTCTTGACAGTGATGATAGCCCTTCTTCGGCCGCGCCGGTCGGCACCGCCGGCGCAGATGCCGCCGCCGGGGCTCCCGACATCTCGGCAGGTTGCGGATTTCTGGAACACATGCTCCGATTGCTGGCGTTCCACGGTCGACTGAACATGAAGATACGCGCAGCCGGCGACGTCGAAGTAGACTACCACCACCTCGTCGAGGACGTGGGCATCTGCATGGGGCAAGCCTTGCGCGAAGCGCTCGGCGACAAGCAGGGCATTGCGCGGTTCGGGAGTGCCATCGTGCCGATGGACGATGCCTTGTGTATGGCGGTCGTCGATCTGTCCGGGCGTCCTTACCTTCACTTCAACGCGCCCATGCCGTGCGCTAAGGTAGGAGACTTCGATACTGAACTTGTGGAGGAATTCATGCGCGCATTGGCAAACCACGGGCAGCTGACCATCCACATCGACCTGCTCCACGGCTCGAACACGCACCACATCATAGAGGCCGCGTCCAAAGCCCTGGCGCTTGCGCTGCGGCAGGCTGTAGCGATTGACGCGACGCAATGCGTTCCGTCCACGAAAGGGGTGCTATAGGCTCAATGCTTGTGATTCCGGCTATCGACATTCACGACGGAAAATGCGTCCGTCTGTATCAGGGGGACTTCGCCAAGGTAACGGAGTACTCGGACGATCCCGTCGAAGTCGCCCGTGGCTGGGACTGGCTAGGAGCCGAGATGCTACATATAGTGGACCTGGACGGAGCAAGAGCAGGCAGGCCGGTGAATCTCGACATCGTACTGCGCATTGCACTGGATACAGGTCTTCCCATACAGCTGGGCGGCGGGCTCAGAAAGACCAAGCACATCAAATCGGCCCTCGAATCCGGAGCGACCCGCGTCATTTTAGGGACTGCCGCGTGCGGCGACCCTGATATGCTCCGAGAGCTTGTCCGACGCTTCGGCGAGCGGATCATAGTGAGCATCGACACCCACCACGGCAGGGTAATGACAGACGGGTGGCTACAATCGTCGACCATCGCGCCCGAGGAACTGGCCGCTCGCGTGCTGGAGATGGGGATTAGGACTATCGTGCACACAAATGTGTCCCGTGACGGCACGCTGAGCGGGGTGGATATCGACACCGTCTCCTCCCTGCTGTCAACTGGCGTAAACGTCATCGCCGCAGGCGGAGTCGGTAGAGTCCAAGATATCCGTCGGCTGAAACCTCTCGAACGCCGGGGCCTGGCCGGAGTGATCATCGGCCGCGCGCTGTACACCGGCGCAGTCAAGCTCCCAGATGCGCTCAGAGCGGCAGGAAGCAGAAGGATCATCCCATGCCTGGACATGAAAGACGGTCGTGTGGTCAAAGGAGTCGCCTTCACACACCTAAGGGACGCCGGAGACCCACTTGAGCTGGCTCTGACCTATGAGAAGGAAGGCGCCGACGAGCTGGTGTTGCTC
>DAOTAC010000160.1:0-5708 GCA_035382325.1 Bacillota bacterium
CCGATGGTACTTGGCGGGAGACCGCCCGGGAGAGTAGGTCGCCGCCGGATTTTTTTATTTCCTCAAAGCGCAGCGCATCCAGGTAGGAGCTGAAGCGGCAGTGTGGCTTCTCGACTCGTACGTTACTATTCTTGTGATGTCATACCTGATCGGGGCGTTGCCGGCTATTCGCCTCCCCGCGTTTGTGCGCCCGGTGGGCATCCGCGCGCCCTGGCTTTCGCCAGTGCTCCGTGGGATGGCCGCGGTGGGCCTCGCCCGTGTGTCTGTAGGCACGCCTATAGCCATCACCGCCGCCGGCTTGGCTGTGGTCGTAGGAGCGACATGGTCATTGCTAGTCCCCGGTCGGCGAGGCCTAACCGTCCCTGCCGCGGTGGGCGTGGGGCTAGTCATCTCGCCGGCAGCGGCATGTGCGAGTGGCGGCATTGCGTACATCATCGCTAGGGCACTGCGCAAGCGCCGCGACATGCTACCGCTGGTACCTACTGTGGCTGGGGGGATTCTGTATCCTCCTCTGGTCTGGCTGTTCGAGCGGTTCGACCTTCATCTGATTCTCGCAGCGGTTCTCGCGCTGATTTGCATATACGAGGCGCTTCCAGCTTTGCCTCGCTCCGCCGGAGACCGGGGGACTAGGAAGACGCAGGATACGTCCCCAACGCTTGCACTTTTCCGAGCGGTAATGTCGAGAATGGCAACGACACTGCTGGTCATCGGCCTTGCGGCTGCGATCCTCCTAAACCGGTATGTATATCGCGGGTTCGGTATGGGAGTTGAAATCTTCAGACGAGGCTCGAACGAGTTCAGCCTGGTTGCCCTCACTTTCGACGACGGCCCAAATCCCGAATACACCCCGTTTATTCTCGATACGCTGAAGGCCAAGGGGGTCCATGCTACGTTCTTCCTCGTCGGTGAGGAGGTGGAGCGATACCCGGACCTTGCTCGCCGGATTGTAGAGGAAGGTCACGAGGTCGGATCACATACGCACTCTCATAGAAACATGATGGGTCTGCAGGCCCACCTGATGAAACAGGAGATCGTTTGCTCAGAGGACGCAATAACCCGGGCATGCGGAGAGCCGCCCAGGCTCTTCAGGCCGCCTCGTGGCCTATACGATGAAAGGCTGATTGAACAGCTTCGCGAGCGTCACTATGCGTTGGCACTGTGGTCCATTAGCTCTATGGACTGGACTGAAGCGTCAGAGGCAAGCATGGTCCATCGCTTATCCAGGGTAGTCAGGAACGGGGATGTCATCTTATTCCATGACAGCGGCGGCATTGTAGCCAATAGCGGAGGGTCGAGAACTAACACGGTGCGAGCTTTGCCGCATGTCATAGATCGACTCAGAGACCGCGGTTTTGCATTCGCCACGGTGTCACAGCTGATGTTCATATCGGGCCTCGCAGGAGATGAACCGCCCGAAAGCGGAGGCAAGTGACATGGGAATACGTCCTGTGAGTGATTCGGATGTACCGACCGTAGCCGGCATCTTCATCCGGGCATTTCCAGAATCGGTGAAGCACTACTACGGAGCGAGCGTCCCGCCGATCGATGGGTTTCGCGATATCTTCGCATTCCTTGCGCGGGCAGAGCGCGGAAACTTCCTTGTGTACGAGGAGTCCGAAGGGGTACTCGGCTATGTTGTCGTTCCGAAAACCATGGGACTAGTGTGGGCCAAGGCTCTCTTCGGAGGCCATGTGTTCTTGTGGGCATTTAGGTGGATGATGGGAAGGTACGGCATCCCCTTCAGCCGTGTCGCAAGGATACTCGGGAACAAGCTGCTTTTTGCCGCGTACTCCAGCGAGCAATTGCTTCACGGACATGCTCAGGTCTTATCCGTGGCCGTGGCCCCAAGCGCCCAGGGGCGGGGGATCGGCAGGCAGCTGGTTCAGGCGGGGCTGGAGCTCCTGCGCCGGCAAGGGGTCCGCACTGTGAAACTGGAGGTGAGGCCTGATAACGAGCCCGCCAGACGCATATACTCGAGCCTTGGCTTTGGCGAGGCGGGCAAATCCCGCGACAGCCAGGGCGAGTGGATGGTGATGATTGCCCACCTGCAGCCGGACCCGCAGTCTTCCTGAATCCCGGCGCTGATACTTGGCACCGGCCCTACCGGTGCAGAAGCCTTGCAAGAGGCGGCGTCGCAAGCCGGATTGCGCCATATTCGCATACCTCCTGGCAGCAATAGCAACGTACGCACTTGCTGTAGTCCATCTGCGCCTTCCCATCACGGATCTCTATCGCCTGCGCGGGGCAGGCCCTGGCGCATATCGTGCATCCACGGCACCCGCCCGGGTGGACGGTGGGCCTTGTGGTGAACAGGTTCCTCAGGATAATACCTGCCCTCCCCGACATGGCTCTCTGCCGAATGGACGGGCGCATGCTGCGTGGAGCTTGGAAACCGGTAGTCTTCAGCTCTTCGATGGGCGGTCCGGCCAGATCAATCTGGCGCAGGGAGGCCGTTCCCAGGCCCATCTGGGCCGCGATTCTGATAGGCGGCGACTCGAGAGGATCTATGCCCACTATTCGGCAGGCGACTGCGTCCACGGCCACTCCATCTGCACCTGCGAGCATTATGCCCAGGGGTGCCGGATCGCCGTTACGCGGACCATTGCCGTCCATTCCTATTATGCCATCGAGTATTGAGAGGGTAGGCCGGGCGACCGAGTACACCTCCGCCAGCAACCGCGAGAACGCCTCGCGGTCTTGGAACCTCAGATGATACTGGGCTTTCTGCGTTCCGCAGATTACGCCGAACATGTTCTTCACGCATCCGGTGTAGACTACCAGGCCATGCGACTTGAGCTTGGGAAGGCTGATCACGACGTCTGCTGCCACCACCGGGCCGGCTATGGGTAGAGAAGGGACCAGGTGCCCCGGTCCCAGCCGGACTTCGGTCCAGGTGTCGAAGGGTACAATAGGTACATCGAGTTCCTCGATGACCGTGAGGAGACCGGATTTCCGGGCAGCCGTAGTGAAGCTTTCATACCCTGGGCTTTCACCGACCACTGGCCTCCCGCCTGCGCCGTGCACCTCTTCAATTACTGCTCGAAGCACTTCAGGGTGGGTAGTTGCGCCGCGCTCAGGCGGCGTGCCGTGGATCAGGTTCGGCTTTATCAGGACCGTTTGGCCGGGCGATACGAAGGATTGCACGCCGCCTAGAGGCGCCAACAATTCCTGTACTGATGCTTTCACGCGCGCGGTGTCGTAGCTCGGACACCTTACGACAGAGACTTGCGATCTGCTCACTTTGCCACATCACTTCCTGTACAGCCTTATACACTTGATACGTGTCGGTGTCAACAGCAATGACTGGTGCGTGGTGCACATAGCGAAACGAGCTTGCCATTGATTATAAAGAATAGCTATAATAAGCTAATGGGACTTCACGATACGATGCATATTGTGGTTTGATAGGCGGTGGTGCGAAGTGGAGCTGGACAGGGATTCACGTACCCCTCTTTACCAGCAGATCTACGAAATATGGCGCAAGCGCATCGAAAGCGGAGAGGTGCGGCCTGGCGAGAGGATTCCGACCGAACGGGAACTCTGCGATATCTATGAGGTGAGCCAGATAACGGTCCGCCAGGCGATACAGATGTTGGTGACCGAGGGTCTACTGGTGCGCAGGCCCCGCACAGGCACTCGCGTGGCTCACCGTAAGTTCAGCCAGGACTTGATCAGGCTTACTAGCTTCTCGGAGGACATGAGGTCGAGGAGCCTGCGTCCGGGGGCAATGGTGATCCGTACCTGCGAAGAGACAGTCGATGTCAGAGTGGCAGAGAAGCTGAAGCTCAGCGACAGGGCAGCCGTGACCAGACTCGAGCGCCTGCGGCTCGCCGAGGATGAGCCGATGGCGATCGAGACCTGTCACATCCCGGTAGCCCTGTGCCCAGGGCTTGCTGAACGTAACCTCGAAGGGGTGTCGCTCTACGATCTGCTTCGGTCGGAGTACAGAGTGGACATGCAATGGGCGCAGCAGAGTTTTGAGGCTTCATCAGCGACTAGCGCCGAAGCCCGCCTACTCGGCATAAAGCGCGGGGCCCCTGTGCTCCGCACCGAGCGCCTCACCTTCGACTCAACCGGCAGGCCGGTGGAGTTCGCAGTCTCCGTCTATCGTGGCGACAGGTATAAGCTGAACGTGCAGATGAGGCGAGTGTAGCGCGGGGTCTTAGGAGGGAGGATCCGGCATGCTGCAGGCAGGAGACGGACGAATCCGCATCTCAATCGACGAGTTCAGCGGGGCTATCGCCGAGATCCGGGACCTTAAGGTATCTGATGATTTAATCAAATACCCATCGGCCTCGGTGGGGGCGCCGCTCGGCATTGTCTGCCTGGACAGGCAGGGCAGACGCCGGGAGTACACGGCAGGGCCGGTGACCCGAGCACAGGATTCGCCGGGCAATCGTCTGCTCATATGCCACGATCACGTAGTTGAAACCAGCCGCAGCTCGCCAAATGGCCCGGGGCGCGCGGACATCTCGTGCCGCTGGCGCCTTGACGCGGAAGCGGGACCCGAGGGGACTTCTTCATGGACGATAAGGGTTGAAAACAACGCCGAAGATCTGACCGTGGTTGAGGTTCTCTTCCCGGTTGTGCGAGGTATCCAACTAGGCCAGAACCATGCCGACGAAGTGCTTGTCTTCCCGCATCACGCGGGCGAGAAGATTGTCGATCCTGCCCTTACGATCGCCTCCGATCGGTACATGCGATTCTGGCGAGCGGGCACGGTGCGTGGAGCCGACGGCATCTACTCTCGCGAGATAGACTACTGCGGGCTTGCTTCCATGACATGGATGGACCTATACAGCCCAGCCCCTAATGGCGGGTTCTCTGGATTGTACATGGCATCGTACGACCCATCCTTTGTACTCACCGGGGTGCGCAGCGAGAGCGGCGGCCCGGACTTCCCCTGGTGCGGGCTGGGGTTTCGCAAATACGTGCCTGTGGCACCCGGCGAGTGCTGGGCGTCCGCCCCTTGCATCATAGCGGTACATGATGGCGACTGGCACTGGGGCGCAGCTCAGTATCGCCGCTGGATTCTGGAGCATATCAGCTTGTCCGATGTCCCTTCTGATCTAGCGATGGAGTCGGCGGTGTGCCCACGATATGACTTTAAGCAGAACCAATCGATATGTCACAGGTATACCGAGATACCGGAGATGTACGAGCAGGCCAGGGCCGAGGGAATCACACACTTCTTCATCTCAGCCTGGAACAGGCAGGGCTTCGACACCGACTATCCGGAGTTCGTGCCCGACATGGAGTTGGGCAGCTCGTGGAACTTGGCCCGCGGATGCGAGTACGTGCGTGACCATGGCGGTTTTTCGACCTTCTACATCAACGTGCGCCTATTCGACCTGGAGTCCGACTTCTTTCCGACTCTGGGGCGAACGTGGGCCATCAAGAATCACGACGGAGCAATGTTCCACGAAACGTACGGCCCGCGCATGTTCGCTGTGATATGCCCTGATTGTGAGGAGTGGCGGAAATGGGTGGCGGACACTGCAGGATGGATGGTGAAGGCCTTCGGGGCCAGGGGCATTTACCTGGACCAGCTGGGATCGGCTGAGCCTTTTCCGTGCTATGGAGCGGGGCATGCCCACTCCGGGCGGTCTCCTGCGCATCACGGCCGGTACAACCATGGCTACCTCAAGATGATCCGCGAGGTGCGGGATCGGACGCGTGATCTGGACCCGTCATCGTTTCTGATGATT
>DAOTAC010000161.1:0-5678 GCA_035382325.1 Bacillota bacterium
ATACCATGGAAGATGCAGCTGACCTCACACGTGAGTTTGTCGACAGATTCGGCCCTCTGCCCTCGCCGGTATCGAACCTCATAACGATTGCTGCCATTAGAGTGCTTGCACGCGAGTTGGGTGTCATGGCGATCGCGGGTGAGCGCAACTCGGTGATTGTGAGGTTCCCGGAAGGTGTGCGTTACGCAAGCCAGGATATCGTTAGGATAGCGAGGCCTTTTAAGGGCAGGGTGATGCTGGGCGCCGGGAGGTCGCAGACTATCAGGGTCAAGACGCAGGGAATGCCGGATAGGGAGATACTAGACACATTGGTTGGGGTGCTTACAGAGATGAGGCAGAGAGCAGCAGCAGTGGACCGAGTAACAAGTACACAGGAGGCGATTGACGGATGAGGCCCACCGGTATTGTGAGGCGTATTGATGAGCTCGGAAGAATCGTGGTGCCCAAAGAGCTCAGGAGGAGTTTGCGGATACACGAGGGGGACTCGGTCGAGATATTCGTGGATCCGGATGGCAGTATCGTGCTCAAGAAGTACTCTGCTGTCGGGCAGCTCAAGGAGATGGCTGTCGACATGTCAGAGGCACTGGCGAAGTCGTCCGGCGAGGTGGCCCTGATATGCGACAGGGACGTAGTGATAGCGTGTGCCGGCGCGGGCGAGCATGATTTGTCTGGCCGGGCTGTGGGTCGGGCAGTTGAAAAGTCCATGCTGGAACGGCAGGTACTGCTGGTCCACTTCAGCGGCGGAAGCGAGTCGTCTTCGATTCTCGTAGACGACGGCAGCGAGTTCGCGCTGATCTCGGCGGCCATAGCTCCCGTAATAGCAGACGGCGACCCCGTGGGCGCCGTGATCATTGGTACAACGTCTCAGCAGAAGACCGTAGGCGATCTCGAGGAGTCGTTGGTGGTTACAGCAGCAGGATACATCGGTCGGCAGGTTGAGTAGCGACAGAGCCTGCGCGATACGGACAGGAGGCGCCGGCGCCATGGCGGATCAGTGTAGATATCCTGCCGACCGGCTCATCGACATCATGAAGCGGCTTCGCGGAGCTGACGGTTGCCCGTGGGATCGAAAGCAGACGTCATCATCGCTGAAGCCGTACGTGATTGAGGAAGCGTACGAGGTCGTCGAAGCAATAGACAACGGAGACCCGGGCAAGCTCTGCGAGGAGCTGGGCGACCTCCTGCTGCAAATAGCGTTTCATTGCCAGATTGCGAGTGAGCAAGCTGCGTTCAACTTCAACGATGTCGTGGACGCTATCTGCGAGAAACTCATCAGGCGGCATCCGCATGTGTTCGCAGATGTGGAGGCTGATGATGCCGGCACGGTGCTGCGAAACTGGGAGCGCATCAAGCAGAAAGAGAAGGAGTCGGATAGCGGCACTCCCGCGTCGATACTAGACGAAGTCCCCGCCTACCTCCCGGCTTTAATGCAGGCGGCCAAGATGCAGGACAAGGCTAGCCGGGTGGGTTTCGACTGGCAATACGCAGAGGAAGCGGCAGCTAAGGTGTGGGAGGAAACCGACGAATTCCGGGAGGCGCTGGCGTCGGGCAGGCGCGACCGGATCCGGGATGAAATGGGCGATGTCCTGTTCGCAGTGGTCAATGTAGCTCGTCTCCTGGATATGGACGCAGAGGAAGTGCTGCGACGTGCCAACGGCCGGTTTGTCGATAGATTCCGCTACATAGAGCGCTGGGCTGACGAGCGTGACGTGCGTCTTGAAGACATGACTCTTGGCGAGATGGACGCTGTATGGAATGAGGCCAAGAAGGCAGGGCTGTAGAGCCACGTTCGCCCTCGCCTTCGTCTCTGCGTGGGCTGTTACTTGTGCGTGTTACTTGTGCGCATCATGTGCCTCAGATCGGCATAGACATCCATAGGACCATTGTCCAAGGGGGTGCTGTCTATGGCCGCCAAGGGGCCAGATGTGCAAGAAGAAATCAGACGAAAGCGCCCGGGGCTTCAGCACAAGCTGGTGCTGGTTGACCGTGAGAGCATGACCGTTGAAGGGGTCATGAACGTTGAAAGCTTCGACGACGAGGAGATCGTTCTCGAAACCAACGCCGGCGTGCTCACCGTGGTCGGCCACGATCTCCACATCAGGCAGCTCAGCCTGGAGGAGGGCGTCATTGAGATCGATGGGTACGTGGAGTCGTGCGACTACACGGACGAAAATCCTGGAAGGTCCAGGGGGATTTTAGCGAGGTTGTTCAGATAGACGGAGGACGCTAGATGTCACGTCACGTAGCACAGGAGACGCAGCGGGGCCCAGAGCGTGCGGCGCCGCGCCGAAGTAGGCCCCGGAGGAGCAAACCGCCTGCTTGGCGACGGAGCGGACCAGGGCTGGGCTTTGCTGTTGTAACCGGCGTTCTGGGAGTCCTGATCAGCCCGGTAGTCCTACTTGTGTCAATTTTCCGCCCAAACATGCGAGTCGGCAAGCAGTGGGTGATTTCCATCGCCGTGCTCACTGCCATCTGCGTATGCGTGGCATTTGCAGCCGCGTCTCAGATTGAACGATGGTCGGCCGATGCCGTGAGAGTAATGGGCGCCTACGACACGGCCCGCGTCCGGGTCCGAGACCTTCCGTTCGCCGAGAAAGTGAACTTCGAAGGACTGCGCAATGGGGTCGATCCATCGCTTCTTGCAGCAGTGATGTCCCAAAGCAGCGGGTTTCAGACAGATGCAGTGTCATGGCGCGGAGCGCGTGGTCTCATGCAATTGATGCCGGCGGTGTGGGAAGAGTTCATGCCCGACGCCGAGTGTCGAGGCGACCATGCACCGCCCGCGTGCTCCGAGATGTGCATCTACAGCGTGGACGCCAATCTGCGTGTAGGCGCCGCTTATCTGCGTTGGCTGATAGACGCGAACGGAGGCGACATAGTGGCCGCGCTGGCGGCCTACAGCGCAGACCAACCGGGCGACTACGGTGGCTCCGGCGAAATGCCGGATTCGATACCTGCCGATCGGCCGCTGGGTTACGTCAGGAGTATCATACAGGCGTGGATCAACTACCGCGGGGAGCAGGGACGGATTTCGGCCACGCAAGTCGTGACGGCGACTACGGTTCGCACATGGGCAGGATGGGCGGCCATCGGGCTCTTGTGCTTGCTGGCTGTGTGGGCAGCCCTGAGATACCCTGCCGTCGGTCGACCGTTGGAGGCGGACAGTCAAGCATCAATCCAACAGCCAGAGCAGGGGGAGGAGTGCGCCGGTGGAGACCCTTACGTGGCAACTGCGGGCGATGCTCGCGTCTCTGGCAGCGGGGATGCTGATGGGGCTGGTCTTTGACATTTCCACATTTCTCAGGCGGCTGATGGGTTCGGGAAGGCTGACGACGGCCATCACGGACCTGTCTTTCTGGCTGTTTTCGGCTGCGATGACATTCGCCATGCTCATGCAGGCCAACCGCGGAGAGGTTCGCATGTTTGTGATAGCGGGGATAGCGGGGGGGTTCTGGGTCTACTCGTTGACCATAAGGCATGGCGTGTTCCCCATTCTGTTGTGGTGTGAATGTGCAATACGAAGAACGGGGCACTGGGCGAGGCGCAGTTGCCGGTGGGGGCGCAGAGCTGTCGGTGGAATGAGTCGCGCAGTTCAGAAGGGATTTCTGAAAACGCGGCGAACACTATCGCAGTTACACAGCCCAAAACCCCGGTCCGGGCAGGGCAGCCAGGACCGATAATGGGCGTATGCTGCGAAGGAGGCCGCCGTATGTCTTCAAAGCTCACTGTTGTGCTTGTGATGTTACTCACAGTGTGCGTTGGCCTGACGTACATTGGTGGGCGGATGAGGCGCGCGGCTCTGGAGCGCGAGACCGAGAAGTTGCTCGAGGAGTGCAGGGGGTGGGAACTTAGGCTTGATGAGCTCAAGAAAGAGATAAACGTAGCAGGCACCAACGATTACGTGGAAAGGGCCGCCCGAGAGAAACTTGGCCTTGTCAAGCCGGGGGAGACTCTGTATATCGTCACTCAGCCTGATGCGAGCGGATTCGTTCCAGTGCAGAGGCGCCCAGGGAAACCAATAGAGATCAACGACTAGAATCGGGCTGCAAATCGCGTTCCCAGTCGTGTTCCATTGATTGACACTACGCCAAGCGCTCGTGTATAATAAAAACAACATTGGTCGGGGCGAAATCCCGGATCATCAAAACAGGAGGATCTGTCTTAGCATGTCGTCAATTGAGGTCGGCTCAGTCTTGGAAGGCCGCGTCACAGGAATCACCAGATTCGGAGCATTCATCGATATTGGTGAAGGGAGGACGGGCCTGGTTCACATTTCTGAGATAGCCGACGCTTTTGTTCATGATGTCAATGACTACCTGAAGCACAATGACGTAGTAAGAGTCAAGGTCATAGCTGTTGATAGCGGCAAAGTCGGGCTTTCCATCAAGCAGGCGGATCCCAACTACCTCGCTCAGAGGGCTCGTCGCGACCGGGCATATCAGCAGTCCTTTGAAGACAAGCTCACCAAGTTCTTGAAGGACAGCGAAGAACGTCATCAGGACCTCAAGCGCAACCAGGATTCTAAGCGCGGAGGAAGGGGAACCCGTCTTTCCAGAATGGTTTGAGAACTGGCATCGACATAGCCACAGCACTCCCTGAGACGGAGTGCTTTTCTTTTGGACCAGGCCGTGAAGACATGTGACACGATGCGGGGGGGCGACGGGGTGAACAGCGGAGCGTGGGATCGGGCCGAGATTCGCGATCTGGCAGTGGCCGCACGGCAGCTAGGTAGGCCTCTTGCGGGCCGTGTTGTGGCCGTGGCCAAGCGCTGCTCCTACGGACAACCACAAGTCCTAGTCACTTACCCGCTGCTGCAGGTCACGGAGTATGGCGTAGCGGAGCAAAACGCAGCGGAGCAAAACGCAGCGGAGCACTCCGGCGATACCGGGCCATGCTGCGAACCAGACCATGGCGTTCCGCCGAGATGGGCCCCGTTTCCCACAGTCTTCTGGCTCACATGCCCCCACGTGCGGAGCGCGGTGGCGACCCTTGAGAGTCAGGGCATGATAGAAGACGTTCGGCGCAGGATACGCGAGGATGCGGAGTTTCGGCGCGAGTACGAATGCGCTAACGCCAGATACGCTTCGCAACGAATCGGATTGCTGGATGCAGCTGATCGCGCTCGGCTGCACATTGAGGCGCAGAAGGACGGACCGGGCGCCGGTGTGTTGCGGGTGATTGAGAAATCTGGGATTGGCGGCTCGGCGGACTGGACGGGCATCAAATGCCTGCACATGAATGTAGCCGACTCCATGGCTGGCAATGCTAACCCCGTGGGCGAGCTGTGCGTGCAGAGGCTGACCGAGGATGGCGCAGGGCCGGGACTCGAATGCGCTGGCGGCCGATGCGTGCTGGCACGGGGGTCGCTTGCGCCGTGATCCCGGCAGACATCACAATGAGCCTGCATGTAGTGATTGAAGGAGGCGCCGTTACCGGCGCGAATTCTGACAACTCGTACCTACCAGAGCACCCAGGACCTGAGTAGGTCGCTCAAAAGGCTTACCAGAAAACGAGTAGGATGGCCTAGATTCTGGTTGGGCCAAATCGGCGGGTGACGAGTGCGTGTAGGTTTTGTGGGCAATGGCGATTGGAGAGGCAGGTAGGCATCGCCAGAGCGGATGGTGAGCCGGAAAATGACATCCTCTCCGATCATTACAGTGGGTTGTTGGCTGCGGGGG
>DAOTAC010000162.1:0-5662 GCA_035382325.1 Bacillota bacterium
CCTAGAGAATGAAGTGTTTGGATGATCTCTACTTGTGGAGGTGACTTCGAGGTGACCACGTCTCTATGCATTATCGCCTACCTGGCGGTGATCGCGCCGCTGATTGTGCTCGTCCATGAGCTGAGCCACGTTGTGGCTGCCATTGCCTTCGTGCCGCACGACGTCATCGTCCGGATAGGAGTACGCCCGAGGATTCAGCTACTCAAGTGGGGCAGACTGCAGGTGCTGGCTCAGTGGTGGGGCGGATGGGTAGGGACCTGGAGCTGGGCCGCAGATGAGGTTGAGGTCGGCAAGGCGCGTTACATTTGGATAGTGCTTGCGGGGCCCGTCGCATCGCTCCTAACAGCGTTGCTCTGCGCCTCCCTGAAGAACGCTCTTCAGAACGGCCCGAGAATCGCGTATGCTCTGGCGGATACGGCGAGGGTAGGGGCAATAGCTACTTTTGCCTGCACTATGATACCGATGAAGTATCCGTCATGGATGTACGGGCAGTCGGGTGTGACCAGTGATGGCTACCGCATATGGCACTGCCTTGTCCAAAAGGGCAGCGGATCAGTACTCATCAAGAGATCCGGGCATGTTGAAGCCGTAGATAGAGGCCAAGAGAGAGGGCGGTGAACTGCAATGAGGAAGGCCACGCCGGCGGCGGTGTGCATTGCCGTGGTGGTGCCCGCAGGCGCTGTGGCTGCGGTGGCCGCGGCTTTGTGGACGCCGCGCAGGACGACATGAAGATGCTGGTCTGCGCTCAGTGTCATGTGGAATACTACTTCGCGGAGCCGGGCAACGGTCTCACATTCCCCCGGGCTCAGGGAACGACTCCTGCGGCGGCTGTCACGGCGACACAGATGCCGACTTGGCAGGACTGCGCGCCGGCTTGATCGAACTGCAGGCAGGCATCGATCAGCAGCGGACAGGTGTGGGCCTGCTCCTGGCAGGGCTGTACGGGGATATCGACGCTGCCGGGGCATCAGGCCGGCTTGACCGCCTGCGCGAATCGCCCCAGGCCGAGCCCGGGCCTATCTCGAGAGGACGTGCCGCAGGGTGCAGTTCAGATGGGACTAGGCGTTCTCCGAGAACTCCACTGGATTCCACCACCCCGACCTTATCCGGGCCCTGACCGGCATCCTGCGACTGCTCATCTACAGATCTGCTACAGACGGCAGCAGGCCCCGAACTACTCATATGCCTTCCGCCACAGCTCGCGGGCCCATTCTACCAAGTGGTCGATTCGCTCGGACAGCGACTCCTCGGTCAGTCGGGCGCCGTCTGCCGTAGTGTCACTATCAGGTGTAGCTGCCGACACAGACAGGGATCCGAACCTTACGATGTCGGCCTGCAGCTCGGCGAAGGTCTGCAGGAAGTTGGGGTCAAGCTTCTTTCCGCCGGTGCCCAAGGCCCATATGAGCGAGGTCATTTCCGTTCGGTCCAGATCCTTGAGTAGCTTCACTGCCGCGACCGAGCTACTATCGATGTTCATCTCAGCCAATCGACGATGCCATTGGGCCTCGAGTTCATCCAGGGGAACGCCTGTGTAGCGCTCAAACGTGCCGAACAGCTCCTTGTGGGCGGATCCGATGTCTGCTGCTTGCCCGATCGGCCCTGGGTTTTCAGGGCAGTGCCTGAAGATGTCAGTCAGGGTCGGTCTGCCGTACTCTTCGTCTATGAAACCCAGCAGGGATGTGGGTACCGAGTAGAGCATCCATTGATTCCAGGATTGCCTGCTATGCACCAAGGTGAGAACCTGGCGGATAGGAGGGAGAATGCCTGCTTCGAGGGCGCTTGCTGCGGTAATGTGCGGCGGGAGCACCCATTGATCCTCCTGAGCGTCATCAGCGTCATCAGCGTCATCTGCCGTGGCCTCCCGCAGTTCCCCGGCCCGCTTCAGGCCGTCGCGTCGCGCGTACTCTGGAGCCAGCGAGGCGAATCCTTCAGCAAGAGCCGGATACGTTGCGCGCGCGTGCAGCGCGTGAACAAGGTGCGAGTACTCGTGTACCATGAGGAACGAGTATCTCCTGACCTCATTCGGCGTTTGGGGGACTGCTCCGTTCACGTCGGTCACCCTGCAGGTCGCCAGCGCGAATGCCCCCGTCGGGGGGGGTCACCGACCCGGGTTTGTCGACGGCGTTCAGCCACAGATGCACCACGGGATGGCTGAGGCGACTGCCGAAGAAATCCTCAGCATAGCGCAGCGATTCTGTGGCGGTGTGCAGCAGAAGTTGTTGTGTCTCCTCGGAAGGGCAGATGTCGTCAGGGATCAGTAGTATGACCCGGTCATTGCCAATGCTCGTGTAGCGAGTGACTTGGTCGACGGTGCGCTGCGCCACCGCAGCCGATGCTGCGGCGCCCGCCCCCCACAGCATCAGCACCATTGCGACCGCGGCCAAACGGGCGATTCCGAACCTCCTGATAGCCCTGGCCAATATGATCGCCTTACTTCTTATAGAGTCTTCCTGATACCCAGAAACGTATACCTTACCACCTGGGTTCATCCTTATTTGCCTCCGCAAAGGAAACGCACGCGTGTTCCTGTGATCACGTGCGCGTGCCTTCTGCGGCAGTCGCTCAGCAACAAGTGTGATCGCGGTCACAAAGTGCATTTGTCCTCCATAGCGCCACGGCGTTCGCTGCGAATTTCCCTTCCGGTTTATCTGTGAAAACATTGGAATAGTTTCTGACACGCGCATCGAAAGACGGAAGTAAATTTTCCGAAGTTGCAGGATTCGCTTCAGGAGGAGGCGAATCTACCAACATCGGCGATCAACGCCACCAGGCGGACTCGAGCCTGGGCGAACATACGAATGACAAGGAGGGTTTCTAATGAGGCGTCTCGGGTTGGCTGTGCTCGTATGTCTAGTACTGGCCGCCTCGGTCACGGCCGCGCCCTTCGTTGAAGGAGAGGATCTCACTCCTGCAACGAAGCCTGTCCGTGGAGGCACGCTTTATCTCGCACTGACAGCTTCTCCACAATCGTTCCTGTTCTATGGTTCGCTTGATAACAACGCCTACACAGTCATTGGTCAGACGATGACGGGTCTGGTCGAATTGCACCCGGTCACCAATGCTATCCGGCCGGGGCTGGCCGAATCGTGGGAGACGTCCCCTGACGGCAAAGAGGTCACTTTCCATCTCAGGGACGTGAAGTGGTCGGACGGCGTGCCGTTCACGGCTGACGACGTGATATTCACGTTCGAGAACTTCATCATGAACAAGGTTGCCAAGGGCAACTCCGTCGACAGGTTCACGATCCTCGATACGCGTGACGGCCAGAAGAAAGAGGTCAAATGGGTTAAGGTCAACGACAAGACCGTGAAGGCGGTCCTGCCATCGCCGTTTGGACCGTTCTACATGAACCTTTCGCATGCGTACATATACCCCAGGCACAAGCTGGAGAGCAAGATCGACAAGAACAGGCCCGACTCAGTCAATGAGCTGTGGCTTACTAATGTCTCGCCAAAGGAGATCGTGGCCAACGGTCCGTACAGGATCGCAAGCTACGTGATGGATCAGAAAGTCGTCCTGGAGAGAAACCCGCACTACTGGAGGGTCGACAGGTTCGGCAACCAGCTGCCTTACTTCGACAAGCTTGAGTATCTGATCGTGAAGGATGCCGAGGTGCGGTTGGCCAAGTTCATCGCGGGCGAGATCGACTACATGGCGGTCAGCGCCGCCGACTTCCCGACGCTGAAGCAGAAGGAATTGGCGGGCGGCCCGTTTACGATCTTCAAGGCCCAGCCCACCCAGCCAACGCCGAGCCCAGTGCATATCGCATTCAACTACGATGTCGCTAATGAGCAGCTTAAGGGGATCTTCAGGAACACCGAGTTCCGACAGGCAATGGAATTCCTGCTCGACAGGGAGCGCATAATCGACGAAGTCTACAACGGACTGGCAATTCCAGGCGCGGGCCTAGTGCTTCCGGCCAACAAGGCCTTCTACAACCCGAAGATCGAGAAGATCATGAGGCCGTACGACCCGGCCAAGGCCAAGGCGATGCTCGATAAGCTCGGGCTGAAGGACAAGAACGGCGACGGGATCAGGGAGTTCGCAAATGGCAAGAACGTGGAGTTCACCCTGACCGTGCAGAGCACGCCGCAGGACTATCAGGACGTAGCGCTGGTGTTCAAGGAGGATCTGGAGAAGGTCGGGATCAAGGTCAACTTGCAGATCCTCGACAGCACGCTCGTGGGGAATATGTTTGGCGCCGGCAACTTCGAAGTCGGAATCAGGGCGTTCGGCAACCAGCCCGACCTCGAGTTGAGGAAGGCGATATGGCAGCCGGGCACGCAGCTGTATTACTGGCACTACTCTGCGCTCGACCGCGACAAGCTGGCCGCGATTCCCGCGAACATGCTCGACTGGGAGAAGAGGGTCTACGAGCTGTTCGACCTGGGCTCGATCACGACCGATCCGGCCAAGAGGAAGGCCATCTACGACGAAGTGCAGGAGATCTACACGGATGTTGTTCCTGTGATCTTCGTGTGCAAGGGCATGAACCTGTCCGGCGCGAACAAGTCGCTTGGCAATGTGACGCAGGACAAGGAAGGTATAGTCTACTTCGCTACCTACACGGCCTTCAGGAAGTAACGGTGCAATTGGGGGGTGGAGGGGGGAGGCGCTGCGCTTCCCCCCGTCTTCACCAGCCTGCGGGTGAACGTGTGAGTTGCGCCAGGGAGTGAACGAATCGATGTGGGCGTTCACAGCAAGACGGCTGTTGATCATGGTCCCCATGATGATCGTGATATCAGTGATCTGCTTCGGGATCACCGAACTCCAGCCGGGCGATTTCGTCAGCCAGTACCTCGACAACCCAAGGATATCCCCTGAGCAGATCAGGCTGCTAAGGGAGAGGCTCGGCCTCGATAAGCCCGCCTATGTCAGGTACATAATGTGGATCAAGAACATAGTCACCAAATGGGACTTTGGGTACTCATTCGCATATGAGCGTCCCGTGGGCGAACTGATCTTTGAGCGGATGGGCTGGACGGTGTTCATCGCTCTGGCAACCATCGTGTTTCAGTGGATCCTGGCTGTTCCCATGGGCATATACTCAGCTCTGCATCCGTATTCACCCGCCGACTATGCCATGACGGTTGTCGGGTTCATAGGTATCTCCATCCCCGACTTCTTCTTTGCACTCATACTAATGTACTTCATGCTCCGGATGGGCTCGACCTCCATCGGTGGGCTCTTCTCCACCAGGTTCATCGGCGCTCCTTGGAGTTTCGCCAAGCTCATAGACCTACTCAAGCATCTATGGATGCCGCTTGTAGTTGTGGGCATTAGCGGGGTTGCGGGGCTGATGAGGGTGATGAGAGGCAACATGCTCGATATCGTGGGGTCGCCCTTCATCACATCCCTCAGAGCACATGGTCTCGACGAAAAGACGGTGAGGCGACATGCCATCAAGAACGCCCTCAACCCCATGGTGAGTATCGCCGGGGCCGAACTGCCCAACATATTCAGCGGGACGATCATCACGGCTATTGTGCTGAACCTTCCGACGATGGGGCCGTTCTTCTACAACGCGCTGCTCAACCACGATCAATACCTGGTTATGTCCTTCTTGATGTTCATAGCGCTGATCACACAGATCGGGAACCTGCTTGCAGACATAGCACTGGCCTTTCTCGATCCGAGAATCCGAATGAGCTAGGAGTGGCCC
>DAOTAC010000163.1:0-5600 GCA_035382325.1 Bacillota bacterium
CCATGGCATTCGCGGTTGTCCTTGCGCTCATATGGGAATATGCAGGCCTCGACGCTCGTACGGCATCTACTTATTGGATCGTGCGATCGACCGCGGTCGGCGGGCCGCATGATCGGGTAGGCATGGTCAACACCGCGACCTGGACCGCCGAGACGGCCGGCGACCTGGTTTCCGACACGCCATGTCCGGGTGCCGACGCACCATGCCCGGGTGGCGAGTCAGATGCAAAGGCGCTGTTCGACTGTGCAAAGCTGCCGGCGATCAGCCCCGAGGAATGTGAGCTGTTGGAAAGAGCTGCACGAGAAGGGGCGGACCTTGGTGAAGTGGACAGGGCGCTCGCGGTACTGATGAAGCTCTTGATCCATCCGACTTTGGTTCGCGATGCTGCTCTGCGGCGGGATTTAGTCGATCACCAGCGACGGTTGCACGCGAGGCATGCCGTCTTGAGCATGCAGGCGTCCGGGCAGGGAGGCGACATTGGACAGTCTGCAGCTCGGGCGCAGGTCCAGGCCAGGCTGGCACGGCTCTACTCTTCATTGAGGGAGGAATATTCTGATGATTAGGGCATATGAGCTTATGGGGCGGCCAGTGATAACAGTCGACGAGGGCGAAATCGTTGGCGAGACCGCCGGAGTAATCATCGATACTGCATCAGCTGATGTTGCTGCGCTGATAGTGAACGTAGCTAGCAGATTCACTCCGCCCAAGGCGGTGCCGTACGCGCTGGTACAGGGCATTGGAGATGACGCCGTCATAATTGAGAACGCGTCGTCGTTGGCAGATTTCGGGGCGATCCCTGAGATCCTGGACATAGGACGCCCTGACATCGAGATACGTGGAGTTAGGGTAATAACGCGTACCGGACGTCTGCTCGGGACTGTGGCAGATCTCATGATCGATCTGGATGCTGGCAAGGTAGTTGCCTATCAGATACAGGGCGGCGCAGATACTGCTCTGCTGGTCCGGGCTGAGCATGTGATTACCGTGGGCAGACAAGCGCTGATAACCACCGCGGAGGCGTGTGCGCATACGGCAGAGTGAGGGGAACGGATTCGAGTGTATCGCATATTGCATCGCGCCTGCATTCCGGTTTCTGCCGGGATTTCACGGGGATGCGTATTCGTACTCCTCGTTGCTGTCATTGCAAATGCGGTGTCGCTCGGAGCTCTCGCATTTGTGCAGATTGCGGTGTTTGTGAATGACCGGGAAGTGTATTTGCCGTTCGGCGCCCGGGTCGCGCAGGCACTAGCCGCGGCAGGAGTCGAGCTGACGGCCGGCGATCTGATCGACACCGACGGGGCGGTTCTCGAGGTCGGTGGAGGGAATCCGGCCCAGCTTACGCTGAATGGAGCGCGATGCGACATTGCCGACCGGGTCGCGCCTGGTGACCGCATCAAAGCGATACCGGGCACGCCGATCATCGAAAGCATTGTGGTAGACACTACCGAGACCGCACAACCTCTTGAGACTCGCGGGTCGGGCGCGTTTGTGAAGGTCCAGTCGCCGGGAGCGCCTGGAAAGGTCACAGTCAAGCGAGGCCTGATTACCGGCAAAGTCTTTGAATCCGCAAAATCGCATGAACCGACCGCAATGGTCGTTGCGAGATTCCAGTACGCAGTCGCGAAGAAACTGATCATCCTGTCCTTCGATGATGGTCCTCACCCCGTGTATACCCCGCAGATCCTGGATGTGCTGCGCAACGAGGGTGTGCACGCTGTGTTTTTCGTGGTGGGAGCGCAGGTCGCCGCGTACCCGGGCACTCTCAAGCGGATCCATGCCGAAGGCCACGAAATAGGTAACCATACATACTCACACACCCTCACCGAATCGGCCCTCGAATGCGACATACTGTCCGAAATCAATAATACTTCGCGTCTAGTGGAGGAGCTGACCGGAAACCCGACTCGGTTCGTAAGGCCAGTGGGCGGCGCCCTCAGCACGTCATTTGTGCATGCCGCAGAATCGACTGGACACACCATTGTCTTGTGGAACGTGGATACCCAGGACTGGCGGTCGGCCCGGGGTTCGGGACGATCGGACCAGATCAGGCTGAGTGTTTCGGACATTCCCCTGGCCAACGGGTCAGTGATCCTCATGCACGACGGCGGAGGATACCGCGGCGCCACCGTGCAGGCTTTGAAGGCCATAATCCCCGCCCTGCGCGAGCAGGGCTACCAGTTCTGCACTCTCTCCGAACTCTGGCATCTCCTTGGGCTAGACGTCTAGAGCTACACAGTTGACAGAGGCGGGCGATTCCCTGTATGGCCTAACCAAAAAGTGCACTCGAAATCTTGCTTGACATAGACATTGTGATAGAATACACTAATAATCGATAGAACCTGGACATATTGTCAGCTGGATGAAGGTTTCGGGAGAGGTCTCCTTGGGATGGAAATCACCAAGTGGGCGCCGAAGGAGCAATGGTGCTGCGAGTTACCGCGGTGGCGCTGCAAACTCTCAGGCAAAAGGATCGAAACTGGACAGCGTCTCTGGAAAGCTTCCAACGGACACCGAAGGAGTAAAGCTCTCAGGTTCCCCAGACAGAGAAGCGTGCGGCGGATATGTATTGCCGTATCGTTTTCTCTGTTTTTTGTTTGGCCCGGTATCAATGGCTGCCCCGTGTGTTTGTGGCCGGAAGGCTTAAACTAAGGGCGATTATGCCGCGAATGGTTGGGGGGCGATGTCCCTGTCGTCGCATTGCTACACCATCGTTACCAACAACCCAGAGGTCGCTGCCAGCTGGCCCCAGGCTGCGGAATGGGTGGACGGCGAAGCGCGAAGCGTGCTCATTCGAGTGCGCGGGCTTGTCCACCTCGGCCACCGTCTGCTCACTCATCCGCTGGCGGGGAGCGTGAAACCCAATGAAAGTCCTTACCGATCCGTGATCGTCTCACAACACCCAGATGCCACAATCGACTTTGATTCGCTGCGCATTATCGAGGGCGCCCTTGCCGTAGTCGACAGGCTGGGGGAGCCCCGTTTCCAAACGATTCCTCCGCATGTAGACGCGGATTTTCGGCTGATCGACCGCACGCTCATGGAGAGCGCAATCGAGAGCCTGCGCGCGCAGTATGGGTGCGTTGCGCATGAGATCTGCACTTGAAGGGAGCACTGAGCAATGGCTGTTAGGGAATGCGACGTACTCATCATAGGCGCCGGCCCTGCGGGTCTCGCCGCGGCCTTGTACGCATCGCGCGCGAAACTTCGCACTCTGGTGCTGGAAAAGGGGACTCCGGGAGGACAGGTGCGCACTACCTGGTCGATGGAGAACTACCCCGGGTTTGCCCGCGGGATGACCGGCCCGGAACTGATGGACCGTTTCGCCGACCACGCGAAGGAGTTCGGAGCGGAGATCGTTCGGGGCGATGTGGTGGCAGTGGACTTGGGCGGCGACCGCAAGGTTGTGAAGACGCACGGGGGCGATGAATACCGAGCCAGGGCGGTCATCGTCGCGCCGGGCGCCGAACCTCGCACTCTGGGCCTGCCGGGCGAGAGGGAGTTGCGCGGCAAGGGAGTCTCTTACTGCGCTACATGTGATGCCGACTTCTTCGAGGATCTCGACATAGTAGTTATTGGTAACGGCGACGCTGCGGTCGAGGAAGCCATGTACCTCACGAAGTTCGTCAACTCGGCAACAATGATCGTTGTACACGATGAGGGCATCCTGGACGCGACTGCGATCATCCGCGACCGCGCGTTCAAAAACCCCAAGATGAGATGGGTCTGGAACTCAGTCGTCGAAGAGATACGAGGCGACGGGATCGTTGAATCCGTCGTGACCCGGAACATCAAGACCAACGAGCGAACTGAGCTCGAGACCAATGGGGTCTTCGTATTCGTGGGCACTGTGCCTAAGACTGACTTCCTTCGCGGCCATGTTGAGCTAGACAAGCGCGGGTATGTAGTGGCTAATGAGCTCATGGAGACATCGGCGGATGGCGTGTACTGCGCCGGCGACGCCCGCGTCAAGTACCTGCGCCAGGTCATTACTGCGGCCGCCGACGGAGCTATCGCGGCGGTTGCGGCGGAGAAGTATATCCACGAGGAAGAGGGCTTCCGCGAGATGGTTCTGGATCCCGAGCAACCGGTGATGGTGGCCTTCTGGAGCCCCACCAGCCAGGCTTCGCTGGACTTCCTTCCCGCGGTGGAGCGTGTTGCCGAGGAGCGCAGGGGCAAGCTGAACCTGGTCAAGATAGATATCTACAAGAACCAGCGTGTGGCCGGCAGATACGGTGTTGCCGAAGCGCCCACCATGGCGTTCTTCAGAGGCGGGCAGCTGGTGGAGAAGGTGTGCTGGCCTACGAATGAGTCGGAGCTTGCCGCCGTGGCCGATAAGGTTATCGGCGAGTGAGGTTGTTCCAAGGTACGGCGAAGGAGGTGAACTGAGATGTTCGAGGTGAATAAGGAGAACTTCGAAGCCGAGGTGCTCGGGGCCGCCGGCCCGGTGCTAGTGGACTTTTGGAGCACTAAGTGCGAGCCATGTATGGCCCTAGTGCCTGAGGTGGAGGCGCTCGCCGCAAAATACGGCGACCGGATCAAGTTCTGCAAGCTCAATGTGCTGGAGAACAGGCGCCTCTCCATTGGCCAGAAGGTGCTGGGTCTTCCCACCATAGCCATCTACAAGAATGGTGAGAAGGTGGCGGAACTGACCAAGGATGACGCGACCGTCGCCAACATAGAGGCTATGATCAAGGAGCACGGGAGGTGAATGTAATGCGGTTGGAACTTGGTAAGATTCGCATCAAGGACGTTCAGTTTGGGCCGGAGACTTGCGTGCGCGACGGCGTGCTCTACGTGGATCGGGCGGAGGTTGAGAGAATCGTTCGCGAGGACGAGAGGATCGCCGGCGCCAGTGTGGAGCTTGCTCGCCCCGGCGAGGAGATCCGGATAATCCCGGTCAAGGACGTCATCGAACCGCGCGTCAAGGTGGCCGGCCCGGGAGGGGTCTTCCCGGGGATGGTCAGCAAAGTCGACACCGTGGGCGAGGGGCGCACTCACGTGCTTGCCGGCGCGGCGGTCGTCACCACCGGCAAGATCGTCGGATTCCAGGAAGGGATCATCGACATGACCGGGCCGGGAGCGGAGTATACCCCGTTTTCCAGGCTGAACAACGTGGTGCTGGTGTGCGAGCCTGTTGCCGGGCTGCCTCAGCACGAGCATGAGGCGGCGATCAGGATGGCCGGCCTCAAGGTGGCGGCGTACCTGGGCGAGGCCGGACGCGATGTGGAGCCCGATCAGGTCGATGTGTATGAATGCCTGCCACTGCTTGAGCAGGCGGCGGCGTATCCGGGCCTGCCCAAGGTGGTCTACGTGTACATGCTGCAGAGCCAGGGACTGTTGCATGACACCTACGTCTACGGAGTCGACGCAAAGAGGATTCTGCCTACCCTCATATACCCCACCGAGGTTATGGACGGGGCCATCATCTCCGGCAACTGCGTGTCGGCGTGCGACAAGAACACCACCTACCACCATCAGAACTCGCCGGTCGTCCACGACCTGCTGGCGCGGCACGGGCGCGACTTCAACCTCATCGGCGTAGTGATCACCAACGAGAACGTGACGCTTGCCGACAAGGAGAGGTCGTCTAACTACACCGC
>DAOTAC010000164.1:0-5582 GCA_035382325.1 Bacillota bacterium
AGGCTCCGCCCACTCGCGTTCGCAGCCCTGATCGCGCGTCTCGCGCCATCCTCGCCGCTTGTGCCGACAACTCTGTCCACTTCGTCAACCAGTGTACGTGGCAACGGACGAGCGATCTCGAACGACTTCACCATCTCGCCGGCAATGTGCGACGCGTCGGCAGCGCTTCCCCCACATCCACATGTCAGCAACTTGCCGCCTGAAACGAAAGCGGCACACAACGTCTCGACCGCTTCAGCCACTTCGGGGCAGCGGGCACACCAGTCTGTACTCCAGTCTTCCATCATGCTCATGCGGATCCCTACCTAACAGCGAGCGGATGAGCTACGTTCACAGCGAAGCCCACCTGAACCTCTTCGCCCACGCTGAACAGCCCATGCTCTGCCGGGCCGGCCACCACAGCAAGCAGCGACATCCCTTCGACATCGACGTCGTACTCAGCTACCGATCCCATGTATACCACCCGTGTAACCCTCCCGGCGAAGCACACTGGGGAGGCGCACCCGCAATCGGACCTGAAGAGCTTCACGGTCTCCGGTCGCACCACCAGTTCAACACGGGTTCCGGCTGGATACCGGCAGCTGGCGGCCGGGATCTCCGCTCTGTGTCCATGCACATCGATCACCATGCCTCCTCCGGCGCCCCCAGCTACCGTTGCGTCTATGAAGTTGGCCCTGCCCACAAACTCGGCCACGAACCGGTTGACTGGCCTATTATAGATTTCCGAAGGCGTGCCCGTCTGGGCAATGGAACCCTCATTCATTATCACGATCCTGTCGGATAAGCTCATCGCCTCCGCCTGATCATGAGTCACATACACGCTGGTAATGCCCAACGTCTGCTGAATGCGTCGGATTTCCAGTCTCATCTGCTCGCGCAGCTTCGCATCGAGGTTCGACAGCGGTTCGTCGAAGAGCAGCACCACGGGCTCGTTCACTATCGCCCTGGCCAGGGCTACCCTCTGCTGCTGCCCCCCTGATAGCTGGTCGGGGGAGCGCCTGGCCATGTCGGAAAGGCCCACAAGGTCAAGCATCTTGGAGACACGATTATCCACCTCGGCCTGCGCCGCCTTGCGGAGCCTGAGCCCGAATGCTACGTTCTCAAACACCGAAAGGTGCGGGAATATTGCGTAGCTTTGGAACACCATCGCAGTATCACGCTTGTTGGGCGGTCTGTCTGTCACATCCTCACCTGAAATCAGCACCCGCCCAGCATCGGGCAGTTCGAAGCCTGCGATGATACGAAGGGTTGTGGTCTTGCCGCAGCCCGAAGGGCCCAACAAGGTAACCATCTCGCCGTCTCGTATGTCGAGGCTCACATTGTCAACAGCCACTACCGCGCTGATCTCCCCGTCAGGGCTCCGAAACCTCTTCGTTACATTCTTGAGTGTGACACCCATCTGCATACACCGCCCTAAAACCTAGCCTGATATTTGATGCCCAGAGCCTTGTCGACAACCAGCCTGATCAGCGCCATCGCCACCACGATCAAGCCGACAAGGATCACACTGAACGCCGCAGCGGCTCCGAGGCGACCCGAGTTGACCTGGTTGAGAATCTGCACTGTCATGAGGTTCCAGTCGGCCGATACAAGGAAGATAGCCGCACTGATTGCCGTCATCGCCCTCACGAACGCGAAAACCAGAGCCGAGAAGAATGCCGGGGCCATGAGGGGCAGGGTGATCTTGCGGAACGTAGTCGCACTATCGGCGCCAAGGTTAGCTGCGGCCTCCTCGATCGACGGATCCACCTGGCGCAGCGTGGCCACTCCCGCTTGGATCCCCACAGGGAAGTACCGGAACACGAAGTTCAACACGAGAATGGCCAACGTGCCCGTGAGCAGGATTGGCTTTTGGTTGAAGGCCAGAATGTAGCCTATCCCCACTACAGTGCCTGGGAGCGCGAAACTGAGCATTGATATGAAGTCCATGGCCCGCTTGCCCGGGAAGCTCTTGCGTACTACCAAAAACGCAATGGCCATGCCAAGCAGCCCGGAGATAGGGGTGGACAGTGCGGCAACTGTCAGAGTGTCGCGTATCGCCTCGCTGCCTACGCCCCAAACGTACTGATAATTCTTGAGTGAGAACGATGGGTCAATGCCCCAGAGTCTTGCAAACGACCCTGCCACTATGACGCCATAGAACAGGATTACTACTCCGACTATCGCCATGCAGGCACCGAACAGCACCCATTTCACGGGCCTGCTCACACTCTTGATCGCCGTGCTCGTCGGCTTGCCGGTGACAGTAACGTACTTGCGCCTATCTACCCAGTATTTCTGCACTACGAAAGCGGTGATGGAAGGGATCAGCAGCACCACGGAGAGCGCCGCTCCGCTCGGCAGGTCATACATGCCGGTTATCTGCAAATACGCCTGCACTGACAGGGTCGGGAAATCGCTGCCCGCGAGGATCAGCGGGTTACCGAAATCCGCGAGGGACTCGATGAAGATCACCAGGAGAGCACTGGCGATTCCCGGCAAAGCTAGAGGCAGAGTGATCTTGCTGAACACTTCCCAGCGCGATGCCCCGAGATCCATCGCAGCGTCTTCCAGGGTAGGGCTGATGGACTCCAGCACCCCTTTGAGCGTCAGGTAGGCCACGGGGAAGAACGTGACCACTTGCGCGAACAGCAACCCCTTGAAGCCATAGATGGGGTAGTTATATATGCCGAGCAGCTTCGACGTGATGAGTCCGTTAGCTCCGAAAAGCAGCAGGACCGACACTGCCCCCAGAAAGGGGGGCGATACTATGGGCACAACAGCCATGAAGTTCAGAAGTCCCTTGAGTGGAACATCAGTGCGCGTCACGGTGTACGCGAACAGAAACCCCACGGCGCAGCTGATCACAGCCGACGCCGCCCCCATCACAAGGCTGTTGTAGAGCGACCTGCGTACATATGGGCTCAGCATGAGTCTCGAGTATATGCCCAGCCCGGGGGCATCAGTCGATGAAAGGCTGCGCACAGCCACCATGACGATGGGATACACGATGAACACAGCTAGCAGGGCGAAGATAGCGATTATGCTAAGGAGCAGGGTGGGTTCCTTCGATAGCCGCACCATCTGCCGCCACAAACGAAAAGAGACTCTCATTGGCTCTCCTCCGACATGCTGAGGGCGGATCGATGTAGGCCCGGCCACCGACGCCATGGAGCAACCATGGGGCATAGCAGCCGGGCCTTCTCCGCCGAAATAGCGGGCTATCTACCTACTTGCCCTGCAGCACTTCTGCGATCCACTTCTCGACTAAGCGGCTCTTCTGCGATGCCGACCACGCGGTATCGACTTCCACTGTGTTGATCTCACTGAATGCGGGCATTCCCGGCGCCAGCTTGGCCTGGGGATGGATCGGGTAGAAATACGTCTTCGACTGGGCAATGACCGTCTGGCCCTCTATTGAGATCAGCCAATCAACTAGGGCCTTGGCGCCCTCAAGATTGCCTGCACCCTTGAGGATCGATACTGCCGGCGCCTCGTAGGTCACACCATCACTGGGGAATACTAGTTGGATGGGGTAGCCCTCGTCGATGGCCTGCAGAATCGCAGGGGTGAATTGAATGCCGATGGCAGCCTGCCCGATAGCTATGGCCTGTGAAGGAGCAGTGCCACTCTGTGTGTATATCTGCACATTGGCATGAAGCTTCTTGAGATAGTCAAAGGCCTTAGCTTCTCCCCATTCCTTCACGAAACCGGCCACCATGTTGTACCCGGTGCCCGAAGTCTGAGGGCTCGGATACTGGATCTGTCCCTTGAACTCTGGGCGGAGCAGGTCCGCCCAGGTTCTCGGAGCGGATGCTTTCACTCTACTGAGAAAGTCGGTACGTACCCCCACGCCCATAGGATTCATGTAGAAGCAAGTCCAGTAGCCCTCAGCATCCCTGAACTGCGGTTTCAGAGCCGAAGCGTTAGGGGAGACGTACGGCTGAGTCAGCCCGCGGTTCTTCACAGTGACATGGTTCTCGCTGGGAGCGCCCATCCACACGTCTGCCTGCGGATTGCCCTTCTCAGCCTCGATGCGCGCGATAGCCGGGCCCGACGACAGGAATACCATCTTGTACGGGATCCCGGTGGCCTTGGTGAACGCGTCCAGGATCTTCTTCGCGTTCTGCTCATCGACACTGGAATACACCGTGATCGCCTTCGGTGCGGCCTGCACTGCCCCAGCCATCAGAGGAATGGTCAGGGCCAGAATAACCAGAGCAGCCGAAAGTCTCTTCATAGCAACATCCTCCTACACTCGTGCAGTCATGGCGCAGGCGACCCGTTCTCCACTCAGAATCTGGGCCTTCCGGGTCCTGCTTGATCCCATGCACCACTTCTTTCGTCATTCGACACGACCCCTCCCATTCCCTTTAGGAATCCATGCCGGCTCCGCATGAACAGATTCCTAGTCAGGGCGACACATGAACACCGAGTTGACCCATCGCGCTCAAAGCAACTGCTTAAACGTTTGAGAAGATTCTCCCCGTAGTGAAGGAATTGCACTATCAGTGCAGAACTAGTTACGTGCTAGAATTAACTTTTACGATTAAGCCGCTGCCGACCGCGTCTGCTGGGCAGCGCACTCACGGAGGGCTGTTCATGAGGGCTACTACTGGAGCTGGAGCGCCAGTTTTCGGGCTCGATTCTCGCCGCTTCAAGATGATCATCTTCGATTGGGACGGGACTGCAGTCACCTCTCGTGCCCATCCGGCCGACAACATTCTGTGGAGGTCGGAAACGCTTCTAGGACGAGGGGTGTGGCTTGCGGCCGTCACCGGTACCAACTTCGCCAACTTGAGCGGCCAGTTTGCGGGCAGGCTGAGTCCGAGCGTTCGGCAGCGGACCCTGTTCTGCACAAACCGGGGATCTGAAGTCTACGGTTTCAGCGCAGACGGCCAGACCCCGCTCAGGCTGCACGCCCGCGTGGCGGCTGCGACCGAGGATGAAGCCATGGATCGAGCAGCCCGCCGAATCCAACACGAACTGCGTGAGCAGCATGGACTGGAAACCCGGATCATCTACGAACGCATGAACCGGCGCAAGCTCGACCTGATCCCCCTGCCCCAGTGGGCCGACCCGCTCAAGGAACAGCTGCCCGCCCTGCACAGGGCCGTAGAGATGCGACTAGCGTCCTGCGGGGTATCGGGAGGCCTGTCCGAGGTAGTGGCCCTGACTCGCGTGATCTGCGCGGACGAGGGCATCGATGCCCGGATTACCACTGATGTGAAGCACGTGGAACTCGGGCTAACCGACAAGTCAGATTCGGTACGCTACCTGATTGAGCAGGTAGCAGAGATGCACGCCATCGACACCTCGGAGATCCTGATACTGGGCGATGAGTTCGGTCCAATCGGAGGAGTCGAGGGCAGCGACTACAAGCTGCTCATCCCTGCAGTGCGCGATTCGCTCTGCATCAGCGTAGGGAGCGAACCCTGCGGAGTCCCGGCAGGCGTCGCCCACCTCGGAGGGGGCGCCGACACCTTCGCCGCTATTCTCGAAGCACAGATGCGCGCATGGAGGAATGAGTCTCCCGCGCCGTCGACCGCGCTGTCATTCCCTCTCTCGTTCTGCCCGCCCACGGATCCGTGGCAGCTACGTGA
>DAOTAC010000165.1:0-5561 GCA_035382325.1 Bacillota bacterium
CCATGCCTCTCGACCGACCGTACTTCGCGACCTCAGTCAAGGAGCTCTGGCGCAGCCGGGTAGTCTGGCTGATGGTGCTGTTCCTGGCCGAATCCGTTACAGGAAAGATACTGCAGAATTTCAGCACAGCTATGCAGTCCGTCATCGAACTGACGTTCTTCATACCGCTCCTGATAGACTGCGGCGGCAATGCCGGTTCGCAAGCCGCCTCGGTGGTCATCCGAGGTCTCGCGGTACGCGACATACGAATGCGGGATGTCTGGTCGGTATTCGCCCGCGAGCTTACGCTGGGCCTCGCTCTAGGCCTGTCGATGTCGGGCATAGCATTCCTGCGGGCCTGGAGGGTCGGCGGCAACCCAATTATAGGCGTAATCGTGTGCACATCCGTGCTCGTGATCGTCACAGTGGCCACAATCGTCGGATCCATGCTGCCCATAGCGGCCACAGCACTTCACCTGGACCCGGCTGTCATGTCGTCGCCGCTGATCACCACAATAGTGGACGGCACAGGCCTCATGATCTACTTCAGCATTGCCCGAGCCTTGCTTAAGTTGTAGGTCGGCGCCTTCTTCCCAGGCCCAGGCGTTATTGTGCGATTCTCATGACGCTCCGCCCGCGCCCATAGCGCGTGCGGAGCGACCTTCATGCTCTACCGTATGGCTTACCGGTACTCCACCGCGACCTCGGAGCTCCTCAGGCTTTCCTGCCCTGATGAGTCGCGCGCTACCACCACGAAGTGGACTGTCGACCCTCGCTGTTGGGAGGACAGCGACACAAGGGCGGACGTCGCGGGCGCGTCGACCTGCTGAGACCTGGATGTTGTATACCGATCAAACAGCGAGTATCTCCAATACACCCTATAGGACGCCGCAAGCCCGTCAGGAGGAGCCGTCCATGATACTGCCGCCTGTGTGCCATCTAGGCTAACGCCCACATCTTCTGGGGCTCCCGGCGCCATCAGGAAATCCACATTTACCTGGATGTCTCCCAACCCCGGGCTCCAGTTGATACCGGTGAACTTTCCCGGGCACACCCCGAAGCTGGCGTATTCGCTCTCATACAGCACTGATCCGTCGTCTGCCTTCAGCACCACGCGGAAGTCGTATGAACGCGGAGGGTATCCGGTGTCTTCAACAATGAAATACCCATCCTGCTCGCGTAAGTCCTTATAGGAACGATACGCGGAGCTGCTACTGGCATAATAGATGAAGATGTCGGCCGAATGAACAGGCACAGTGCTCGCTATTCCCGCAGCTGACACCTGGATCCTGAGACGACCTTCCACCGCGCGAAGAGTGATCGACACAGGGATCACACTGTCCCGCTTCACCTGGGCTTTGGCCCGGCCCGCGTAGATTGCGTCGCCGTCGCCGTCCACGGCAACCGCGTCTATCAGCCAGTTCCCAGCGGCAAGAGACTCGATAGTGCCATGACCCGCGCCTCCTTCTACAGGCATTTCGTGTTTGAGGGTGAATCCTCCCATACTGAGCGTCAGCACAATCAGCTCCGGCGCTGACGACGCACTTGGAACGCTCTTGATGGCTGCAGCGACTACCACAGATCCGCTGCCGACCGCAGCAGGCGGCTTGAGCGCGCAACCCGCTCCCATGATCGCCAACGTGACGGCAAGGCAAAATCCGATCGTTGGCCTCCAGTTCATGTTACATCACTCCATTCTATGGAATTTGCCCATTCGCTGCCACTGATTCTCCGCCTGCAGCCTCTGTCCTGCCGCCTGCCACCAGAATCACCCGGGTGATTAAGCGCGTTCTGGGCGCAGGGATTTTCACGACTAATGCCGAATCAGCTTTTTTGGATGCACCCTAGCCTGCCAACTGGCGATCAACGACGATCGTCATCCTCTGGGCAAGGAGGCCTGCACGTGGTGGAACAGCTACGTCAAGAGCAAGAGCCCAAACGCACACAAACACGTCTGCCCGTTCCTGTTACCCGAATGGTCCGCTCGATACTGGCAGCCGCAACTATAATGGCGGTAAGCTGGGGAGTCATATATCTAGGAGCCGCCCGAGCTGATCAGGAGGCGCGTCACAACTTGCTCATGAGGGCTCGAACCTCGGCCGCTCTCCTGGATCCGTGCGACATAGCCGACCTCACCCAATACGCCTTGGGAGACGACTTGAGATCGAGCGATACGTTCATCCGGGTGCTCGATAGACTGAGGGCTCTTTACCAGACGTCTGAAGACACCCGGTTTGTCTACATCGTACAGCCTGTTGATGGGCAGATTGTGTCGATCCTCGATGCGGAACCCGAGGATTCGCCCGATTACTCCCCCCCGGGTCAATCCATGTATCCGGCGACCCCCGGGGAAATGGCATTGTTCGCCTCCGGTACGGCCGGGGTTGAGGGCCCAAGAGCTGATCCTTGGGGTACCTGGATCACCGCCTATGCCCCGATCGCTAGCGACTCAGGCGACAGCCCTGTTGCCTTCCTGGCCATGGACATCGATGCCTCTGCCTGGCCCAAATACGCGCTATTCCAGTGGACTCCGGTTTTCCTGACCGTCGCCTTCCTGGCAGCGCTCGCAGTCTTCATGGTCGTCTTGAAGTACATAGACGAATCCCGACACGCCCGCTACCTTGCCGAGCGCGACTACCTAACCGGCCTTGCTAACAGGGCCACGCTCATTAGAGCGATCGACCGGGCTATCCTACAAGCGAGGAAGGGCGGGCCCAGCGCCCTGCTGGCCATCGACATCGACAACTTCAAGGCGCTCAATCACACGCTCACCTATTCCATGGGTGACGAGATCCTGGTAGCTGTGGCTGGTCATGTCAAAACGTTGGTTCGCAGGACCGATATGGTGGCAAGGCTAGCCGGCGACGAGTTCGCGGTGCTTCTCACGGGAGTCGCGCGGGATGAAGCACTGGCCACTGCAGAACGGATAAGGTCATCGCTGGAGATGCTTAGGTTCGAAGTAAGGGGCATGCCTGTGTACCTTACTGTCAGCACAGGAATGATTGAGATAGGCCGCAATACCCACACCGAAGACGTGGCCATGCGTGCCGACATGGCTCTAGCTGCTGCGAAAGAGGCAGGCAAGAATCGGATTGCCTTCTCACCGACGTACGCTGCTCCGGCCCCGAATGGTGAATCAGTGACGTATTCCGACACACTCGCGATTGAAGCGGCTCTCCGGGGCGATAGGCTACTCGTGTATCTGCAGCCCATTGTACCTGTCACCGACACCCAGCCACAGGAATCCGACTACCGCTGCTTTGAGGCGCTCGTTCGCATGATTGGGGCCGACAACAACGTGGTACCGGCCGGCAAGTTCGTGCCCATCGCAGAGGGCCTGGGGCTGATACCCCAGATCGATATGTGGGTGCTGGATCGAGTGATAGAATTGCTGTCCGCCCAGCCCGATGTGAGCATCGCCATGAACCTGTCCGCCAGAAGCATCGCCAGGCCCTCGTTCCTAGAGCAGGTCGAGGCGAAAGTGAAGTCGGCCGGCATCGGCCAGGGCCGGCTCTGTTTCGAAATCACTGAGACAGCAGCCATGGGAAACGTGTCCGAGGTGCGATCGTGGATGAACCGAATGAAGGCACTAGGCTGCGTTTTTGCAGTTGATGACTTCGGCGTAGGGCATTCGGCCATCTCATACCTGTATGAACTGCCCGTGGACATAGTCAAAATCGCAGGCAATGTGGTCCAGTCCATGAGGGACGATTCCTCCGGCAAACTCGTCGTAGAAGCCATCAACTCAGTCTCGCACGTGCTAGGAGCCAAAACCGTAGCTGAATGCGTAGAAGACGAAGAGTGCGTCGCGGTTCTGCAGGACATGGGGATCGACTTCGGCCAAGGGTATTACTTTGCCCGCCCGATGCCGGCACACGATGCGTTAGCCTGAGCAGAGGCGCTAGACTGAGAAAAAGAAAACACCCTGATCGCTCAGGGTGTTCAAACTTGGTAGCCCCGACGGAATTCGAATCCGTGTCTCCGCCTTGAGAGGGCGACGTCCTAGGCCACTAGACCACGGGGCCATGAATTGGCTGGGGAGGAAGGATTCGAACCCTCGCAATCAGATCCAGAGTCTGACGTCCTACCGCTAGACGACTCCCCAACGCTCAACAGCGTCCGTTGATGATTATAGCAAAGGCCTGAGGGTTTGTAAAGGCAGAAGGCAGGATTTCAGGCACGTTTGTGCGTGCCTCCATCCTGCCTGCCGGTGCGAAGGGTCTGCCGAAACCGCCCTACCTATCCGTTGTGTATTTCCAAGCTCCAGTTGAGGCCGTAGTTGTTGTCCCAGTTGTTGGCCCTATCCTTGAAGCAGAAATTCAGGCGGGAGGTTTCATTCGGATCCAGATCCACTTGTGCTTTCCAAGTGCCCGCTTTTTCCTGCGTCATCGGGATGTCGGAGACACTCCGCCAGTCTCTGGACCCAAAACCTGAATGCAGGTACAGGGTATCCGCGCCGGCCTGGGCCAGGAGGCCGTTGTACTTTACGGTGACACGCTCTCCAGCGGTGACCGGCATTGGCGAAACCGACACCCCTCCCATCAGGGAGCTTTCCTTGGCAGTTCCGCCACGCGTTGTCTTGGACCTAGCGCCAGTAGTGCGCCCGGTCTTGGCCGGCGAGCCCAGACCTGGGGGCGTGAGTTCCGAAGCGAACTCGAAATCGACGTCCCTCTCTCTTGACTCGTCGCCCCTGTCGCCGCCATATTTCCGTTGCCACAACACCCGGCGAGACCTCCTTTCAGGCATATTCTCTCGCCGCAGCGCCGTAGTTATTAGGGCAAATACGACCTCACAATGATTGCGCATCACCTATTGCCTTTATTTTACATTCGCTTCTTCGGCCAACCTTACTGCCCTGCGCTCCACCTCCGCCATGATCTCACGCTCGTCAAGTGTGGTCAGTCTTCTGTCGTCCATCAGCACGCAGCCATCTACCACAACCGTGCTCACGTCGGCGCCCGAAGCAGAGTACACCAGATGCGAAACCGGATCCGCAATTCCGGAAGGCGATAGGTGCGGAGCCTCGAAGTCAAGCAGAACGATATCCGCCCTCTTACCAACCTCTATAGATCCAATGCAGTCAGCAAGCCCAAGGCACGTGGCGCCGCCTCTGGTGGCCATCTCCAGGCACACAAGTGCAGGTACGGCCGTCGGATCAAGCCGAGTCACCTTCTGCAGCAGGCCTGCGAGGCGCATCTCCTCCACCATGTCAAGGTTGTTGTTGCTGGCCGCGCCGTCAGTGCCCAATCCAACCGCAATGCCTGCCGCCAGCATCTTCTCCACAGGCGCAACGCCCGATGCCAGTTTCATGTTTGACCCGGGGTTGTGCGCCACCCGCACCCCATACTTCGCCAGGATGTTGATGTCGTCGTCCGACACCGCGACGCAATGGGCAGCCAGCGTCGGTACGTCGAAAAGGCCGCTTGACTCCATGTACTCCACAGGGCTCATGCCGTGAGCGGAGCGGATTCCGTCTACTTCGCGGAAGGTTTCGGAAATATGGGTATGTATTCCGACGCCCAGCTGACTCGCACGCCGGGCCACCGCAGAGAGAAAAGAAACTGAGCAAGTGTACGGCGCGT
>DAOTAC010000166.1:0-5552 GCA_035382325.1 Bacillota bacterium
AGCATGATGACGCGTTCATACTGCTCCACTCCGAGACGCGAACGAGACTCTTCCCGCCCGCGCCTGGCGCCAACGCCATCAATCATCAGATTTCCCACAAGCTTGATACGTTCTGCAGCCACGCCGCGTGCGATGAGTGAAGCCTGAACCCTTTCGTCTTCAACCAGGAATAGAGAGATGGATTTGGCGCCCGGCATGGCCCTGCTGGAATAGGCGAACACAGGATACCGCAGTCGGCGACCGAGGTCTACCGAGTAGATCAGGTCGCCCCCAAGGTGAATGACCACGCCCTTCCCGGATCTCGCGAACCCCCGGGGCGCAGCTCCTACCGCAAGGTACTTGAGAAACTCCAATGGGCCTATGGCCCTTCGCACTCCTGGGTACGACGAGGCTACTTTCGCCTCTCGTCCGCTGGCGTGGGAGGACGGCGAGACGAACACCCACACATCGGCAACCGACATAACAGCCGCAACTCGTTCGGCCAGCGGACGCGCGAGACCGTGAACGTCCCCCGGCGTGCCCGCCACCAGTATCACATCCAATGCAACTCACCGTCCCGCCGCGACGCGGCAACCGCCGCTCATGCCCCTAAAACTTAGAATTTCTACAGACCGCTTGCCTTCTCCTTCTGAGCAGAAGCCGAGTACGCCACGCACGCTGCATACTTTCCGCCAAGGATGGAGGTTGGACACGAGAATACGCGGTAGGGAGTGCCTTCCTCAACGACTCTCCCCTGGTCCACCAATACAACCCTATCTGCGGCGCGCATGGCAAATCCCGCCTCGTGCGTCACTACCACCATGGTAGCGCCAAGCGCTCGCGAAAGCGACTCGATGAGAGTGAGTATGTCAATGACAAGTATCGGGTCTAGAGCCGACGTCGGCTCATCCCACAGGACTAGATCAGGCCGGTTTGCAATTGCTCTAGCTATTGCTACCCTCTGCATCTCTCCGCCTGACAGGCCCGTCACGGACGCTCCGGCCGACTCTGCCATACCTACAGACTCCAATGCCTCGTAGGCCGCGCGCTCCGCTCTTGCCGCGGGTTCTCCAGACATCACTCCCGGCAACATCACATTATGGAGCACGCTCAGACGCTGGACGAGATTCGCACGCTGAAACACGAACCCGGTGCGCCGCCTGAACGCTCGGAGTTCATCGCAAGACATGCCAAGAACACTCCGACCGCACCATTCGATGGCACCCGAATCCGGCTGCACCAGCCTTATTATGCTCTTCAGCGCTGTTGACTTGCCGCACCCGGATGGGCCCATTACTGCAACGGTCTCACCTTGCTCGACGTTAAGGCTGAACCCAGTGAGGGCCTGCCGGGAACCGTAAGTCTTCCTCAAGTCGCGTATTGAGAGCACTGACTTGCCCCTCCCTTCGAAGTAGCCCCAGATGACGCCGTATCGCCAAACACAAGACGCGGCCGATTCAGAATCGAAAGCATGCCTGGTCTGCCTGCCGGCGCCACAATCTCCCTCATCATCTCGGAGGGGCTCATCCCCAAAGCTATGCATGCTTCCACTTCATCTGCGTTCACAGGCGACAGGCGTGGGGCGGCCCAGGCAACCACGAGACCCATGGCCATACCCAGCACAACGAAGGCCGGAAACCCCATCGATGCCAGGGTTGCGCGGGTTACGGCAGCTATCGTGCCCAGCAGAAGAGCGCCTACACATGAGCCGTACCCGTACACCGCCAGCGCATCCCGGCGGGACGTGCCCTCGCCATGTAGCGCCATGGCACTCGCGCCCGCGATCACCGTGGAGTGGTCAAGTATGAGCGAAAGCAGAACAATGGCGCAGGCGGCTAGGCCGGATATGGTCCCCTTCACCGATTTGAGCAGCGTTCGGACCTCACTCCTCACGCCAGGCTGCACTACCCCGGGCGGAAGAATGTACACAGCTGCGTCCGTTCCCGCGGCCTTCCCTATCACCTTAGCCAGCTGCTCCTGAGGCGTGTCCGATTCAACAAGGAGTTCTACCTTGCCTGACGACTCCTGCTGCTCCTCGATGAACTGATCTATCATCCTTATGGAACGGGCGGCGCCTTCGCCAGAAAAATCCGGCGTCCGGGATTGCACGGCCTCAAGCTGCTTCGATATCCCCTCCACATCCAGGCCGGCCAGGCTGTCAAGATCGGACCGGGCGGCCTCCAGCTGCTCGCCAAGAGCAGCAGCGTCCAGCTCCTGCAGCGTAGAGAGAATGCCTGCGGCCGCCCCCGACATCTCATCCAGCAGGGTTGCAACATCCCCCGCGCCGCTGACCGCCGATTGAACCGTCTCGAGTTTGCCGGCAAACGACTCCAGCCGGCTCTGCCATAGCCTCAAGTTGCTGAGCAGAGGATCGTAGTGCGAAGTGAACATCGTGGCGGCCTCGGCTGCAGTCTCCAAGGTCCGAATTGCTTCTAGGGCCTTCGAAGTAAGCTCGGCCAGGGAACGCACAGACGCCGGGTCAATGCGCATTCTAGCTGGATCAGTCCCCACTCCGTCCCCGATCCCGACCCGTTCCAGCGCCCGCTGGAGCCTGATCATGGAATCGATGGCAGTCTCGTAGGCGTCCAGAGCCTGCTCCCAGCCGCGCGTTGCCTCAAGCATGGCGCCTGTCGCCTGGCCAAGACGCCCGAGCACAGCAGAGGCTTCCTGAAGTGAGTTTCCCAGTTCACGGCTGGGCAGAACGAGCCGGCCTGTACCGACGCGAGGACCAACCATCTCTCCGTCCATCGCATATGCAATGAGCTCGCCGGTCGCACCGTCCACGTCCGAGTTGATTACAATTCCTCGGGCCGCAGAATCGGATACCTCGGTCAAGGCGACCACGATATCGCCGTCTCCGACAGCTGATCCGCCCCGTCCGGGCGTCGCCGACATGATAAGGCTCTCTTCGGGCTGCACATCTGCGTCTTTCAGAGTTATCACGGCCTGCGGCGCCCACGCCTCTATGAAACGCTTCATCTCCTTAAGCGCCCGGCCGAGCTCGCGAGCTTCCTGCGCTGCGCCGTCCGCAGTGACGTCGTGCACTGCGGAAGCTCCGTCGCCTGCCATGACCTTATCGATCAAGGACTGGCGGTCACCGTCCGACACTTCGACGCTCTCGGGCCTCACATCGACCAGATGGTACCTTCTGAGAATGCCCTCGGCTGTCTGCGCCACAGCACGAGCAGAGTCGCCTGAATCGCACACAAGGTGGATATTGCCTCCGTCCTTCAAAGTAAAGCGTACGCCTTCGATCGCGGCCAACTGCGGTCGGATGATCGGCGCCACCCGGGCGCCCACGCCGCTCACAGTGACCTTAGGCTCAAGTACGATTGTGTATCCTGCAAACCCCGGCACTTCGGTCGCGGCGCGCGTCAGCCGCGTCACCGTAGCTTCGTCTGTATGGGGCAACGACACAAAGAAGTTGGCGCGAGAAAGCACCGTAACGCTTTGCTTCAGCCGTGCGCCTGGAAAATCCCGGCGAAGCATCTGACCGAGGGCGCGGGCTGCCTGATGCCATGCCTCCTGTCGGACATGTATGATCAAGTCGTATTCGCCGTAGTCACCCACAATGCCCGACACTGTATCCTCGAAGAAGCGATCAGCGGCAGCGGACACAGTCGCCGCAGCGATCGAACCTACGACCACAGTGATGATCAGAACGCCGACCACATCGCGGATGAACCCGCCTCGCAAAAGGGCGTACATGCAGCTAAACCCCCCATTCACCCGCAATTATAGCATGGGGGGTAGCCTTACTGAATGTAATATCCTTGCCTGACTGGCAATATCCTGTTTTACTCTTCGATATCGAAGGTGATCTCCATCTTGGTGCCTTCAGCTGCTACCATTGTCTGATCGGTATGCAACTCGGCACGGTCGCACTTTATGCTCTCCTTGTTCTCTCCCTCAATAAACACTGACCCAGTCAGAATCAGCATCTTCTCAGAGTTCTTGTAGGATGCGTGTGCGGCTTGGGCCCGCTGCTTATCTCTGGTCATCGACACGTTCCCTGATGCGTTGAAGTCCTGCGTGTCCGTGAAGATCTCCATAGCGGTGCAGGTCAACGTGATCACCGACACTTTCGGTTTGCCCGCCTCATCTTTTTCAACCTGCGTCTCACGTTTCTGCAGCCGAACGCTGCCTGTCA
Source organism: Bacillota bacterium (assembly GCA_035382325.1). Lineage (GTDB taxonomy): Bacteria > Bacillota > DTU025 > DTU025 > DTU025 > UBA5389. The sequence continues at coordinate 4,130 of DAOTAC010000166.1, forward strand.
CCGCCGCTATTTTCTTCTTTATGTTCAGATCCATTGAGTCACAGCCGATCGTCACGTCCCCCTGAACAAGGGCTACCTTCCCACCAAGCTTGGCAATACCGGCGTCCATGTTCACCGTCGCACGGTCAGCCGTGATCACTATGTCGTCATACTCTATCTTCAGCCCGCCCTCGAACACCGTATCGCCCTTGGCACCCTTGTGCACCACGGATTGGTACGCCGTAACCTTAACCGGCTTGGCCTGCACCGGTATGGAGAGTGCAAACACGGCCACCACAAATAACAAAATGCCTGATCGCAACACCCGCCTCACGTATCTCGCCCCCCCCACTTTACTCTTCAGAATCATCCAACTCGAACTGGATGGTAGTTCTCCCTCGCGCCTCGAAAGACTCGCCGTCGGAGCTGAAGTGAATATCGTCGCCCTCCATTTGAAAGCTGCCCTTGCCTTCCGCCTCGCTCACGAGCACGTCCCCAGCTGTATACATCTTGTCGGCCTCAATATCCACCTCAAGCTGACTGACTGTCACTACGCCGGCAGAGGTTGAGATCTCGGTCTTGCCCGGTATGAGCACCTTGGATTGCTTCGGATCCCAAACAACCTCATCAGTGGCAAGTAGATCCTTGCCTCCCGACGTCACTTTCACCCCTCCGTCCAGACGCAACTGGCCTGTCTTGCTGTCATACAAGCCTCGGCCGGCGCTGAAGGTCAGATACGGCTCGCCGCTACGGTAGATCGCGCCCTCCGTGATCTTATACATCTCTGCCCGACCGTCGCCGGCCCCCGTTTCCACCCGGGCCGCCGAAAGCATCCACACCCGTTCCCCGCCCTCTCTCCCCTCGACCGCAACACCATCGAACAGCAGGTCGCGGGAGGCTGGTTGCTTGGTGCCGCGCCCCCTTTCGCTCGCAGGGTCGGCATCGGGCGGATCCGGTCTGTTGATCACGAAGGCGTATATCAGGGCGCAGGCGAGAAGCACCGCCACTGAGATGCTGACCGCCTTCACCAGCTTCGCGCTCACGTGCCGCTCCCCCCTTGATGACCCCGAGTTACTGCCCGAAGATCACTCCATCTTCGCCGAGCCCGAAGCCAAGAGGCGTGCCCGGGAAGGCCTTGAAGCGGAACTCCAGCCACACCCGCCGTGTGGTGTATTGATACGTTACCGCTATCTCCCTACAATGGAGGTCGCGCGTTATCCCAATATCGCCCCGGACAAGGCCCCCTTTTACCAGGTCGTACACGGCCACCCACTGTATACGCCAATCTGGCAGAGGGCGCATATCCGCCGACGACTCTACCCGTGTCATCCGCCCGCGCGCGAAGTCGTAGTAGCCTCCGGCTCTGAGCTGAAATTCGGGAGACGGCTGTACTACTACCCTACCGAGTAGAGATTTGGGCAATGCCTGTTGTATGTCGTATCCG
>DAOTAC010000167.1:0-5545 GCA_035382325.1 Bacillota bacterium
CCAGGGCGAACTCGCCTTCCGATTCCTCTTCTGCGTCATCTACACCTACAACAACGGTTTCGCCGGAGATGCCGTAGGTGACCTCTCCCGACGATGCCTTGTAGATTGAGTCAATGCCCATGGTCTGGGCATAGTCGTCTGTTCCTGCGTACTCCCATGTGAAACCTTCGCTTGATGGGAAATACGACAGCAACTTCTTCTGGTTTCCTCCCGCCCCGCAACCGGCCAGCGCGACGCAGAATAGCAGGGATACCGCCGCTGCAGTTGCATACCTCCCGAGCCTCATGAACCTATCAACTCCTCTTCGCGTGATGCAGTCATGCTATCAGCCGGCGCTGGCTCCGGCGCCGGCCCGGCATGATTAGCTCCTCTTCCTAAGCGCCGACTCTACGGCGCAAATGGCCTCCTGGTCGAGACCTGAGCTTTCGACACACTCCCACACACTCCGGCCAATCCATGGCCAGAGTAGGGTGGCGGCGAGTCTGGTTCGAGTCAGCTGCGACGGCCATAACGACGCCTGGGCGCAGGCCGAGGTGCCGATAGGGCTTTGCCACAGCAATATGCTGAGGGCGCAGCGCGCTCCGGACGGAACAGGCTTCGAAAACACGTCGGCCCTGGTTATTCTCAATCGCCACCGGCCTTTCCTTTCCGGCAGGGCGCACACGCCATAGCCCTGGAGCATGAAATGTCGGGCCACATCGCACACTATTGACCCCAGGTCCGCCGCAGAACTCGGGAAGACACGGCTGGTTCCGCGCGGCTTGTGATTTACGGTTATGGACATCCCCGTACCACCTCGACTGCACAACGTATGGACCCGCAGTACAATAGGATACCTTCCGTACGTCAGCCGGTTTTCCTCCCTGCATTGACCTCGTTCGCGAAATCGCGCGGATACCCAACACCGAACGGGCGTGATTTTGCGGGCGTGGACTAGGCGCAGCGACACCGTTCGTGGAGATTGTGCGCGCGTCTCGAAGCGTTCTGCGCGGATGGCCTCACCAAACAACGGAATCCTGCGGACCGATTCGTTTCTCCCAACAGAGTCCTGCCCAAGGAAGGATTTTCTGGGCAAGTGCACCGGGATGATTCTACATGGTTCACCCGTCCGACACGGTATTATCGGGCTGAAGTCCGGGTTCTATCGACTGGCAGCGCAATCCGGCAAGCCGGCGCTTTGATGCGGGGGGTGCTGGGGTGTCACGAAGTGGGCGGGCGCCGCGGATCGGCGCGATTGTCCTAATCCTGGCTCTGTGCGCAGCGGTTCTTGCAGAAGGCGCCCCAAAGCGCGGCTTTGAGACGTATGTTGGATACAGAGACATGCTCGAGGTGACCTCAGGAATCGAGTGGGTCGATGAGGCAGACGGCAGACTCGATATCGCTGGGCGAAGCCGATACGCGGACGTGATCGTAATCGCTTCCCTCGAAGGATTCAGCGCCGAGAGGCACACGAAAATGACAGTGGACTCGGGGGGCGATTCTCGCGGAACGGTATGGTTTGTAGACGGACCCGGCTGGTACCGGATGAGCGTCGCAACGCGTCCACCGGGCCGCCAGATCTACGCCATCGTCTGCAGTTTCAGTGTGCGAAACACCTCGCTCGTGACTCCGCTGGCGCCCACTGAATACGCGGGCTATGGCGACGACTTAACAATCGAGTCTCCCAGAGGAGATACGAATGTCCTCAAGGAGACGCTGACGGTGCGGGGATGGTCGCGCTACGCGCGGGTTCGCGCTATCGTCGAACACCTGGAAACGGGCGAGGTTCGTACGTATACCGTGCGAGCGAGCTCGGACGGGTCGTTTGTCTTCCCGATACCGCTGGAGGTCGGGTTCGGGCCGTGCGAGGTGAAGCTCTCCTCGCTTCAGGTCGATGCCGACACATGGCGCGGCGCCGCCGTCTACAACGTGGTATCGGCGATGCCCTCGATCTACATGATCGAGCCGGCATACCAGTATGGGACCATCTTTGCCACAGGCAGGTTTCGAATACGTGGGATGGCCCCCGATAGCCCTACGGTTATAGTGGAAACGACTTCAGAGGACGGGGGGAAGACCCATTGGCGGGCTGATGTAGCTGTGATGAACGGGGCCTTCGAGACTTGGGTGGACATGCCCCCCGGGGCCACGGCAGGAGACGTGTTCCAGCTTCGGGTGAGCATGCCCGGGGCGGGCACCGAAGATCCCGGGTCGCGCCGCGCCTACACGGTAGCTTTCACTCCACGAAGACCTGACCCCAAGACCACGGAATCCTGGGTCGCGCATTCCACGAATGAGGCCATACGGGATCTAGCAACCGCCATTGTGGGCGACAAGACTGACCATTACGAGATCGTGCAGGCGATTCATGACTGGGTCGCCAGGAACATAGCATACGACGTCAGGGGAGCGAAGACACTGAAACCCGGGCCAGTGGACGCTCTAGCTACCCTCGAGCGCCGCGAGTCGGTGTGCGCAGGCTACGCCAACCTCATGGCCGCACTGCTCCGCGCTGCCGGACTACGTGTGTGGGTGCTCATAGGCAACGCCGACAACGGAATCACCGTAGTGAAACATGCGTGGAACGAGGTGGAGGTCAACGGACGGATTGTGGCCATTGACGCCACGTGGGACTCCGGGGGCGTGGAAGGGTGGAGTTTCGTCCGCCGCTACAGCCGGGCATTCTTCGACCCTCAGCCGGATCAGCTGGCTTTCACACACTTCGAGGACAGATAATCAAGATTCGATGTAAGAAAGTTACGAAATCTGTGGGAAGGAATCCCATTAGTCGCGGAGAATCAGTCAAAGGAACGATGCCTGGTGTGGTCGGCCCCGACCCGCCAGGCGTCGGACGCAAAAGGGGAGTTCGAGGAATCCTGGCCATAGATGCAGCAAATCGGTGAGGTACGCGGGAATCGGGGCTCTGCGAATAACAGGGATCGCAATATGCGCAATATTCGGTAAATATCGACCACACAGGTTGACCGGGAGGGTTCGGTATGACTGGGACCGCCAAGACGGGACTGGCGAAAGGCTCGAGACTGTCGGGCCGAAGGAGTCTCGCAGTGGCAACTGCGATAGTCTTGACAATCGTCGCTATGGGACTGCCGGTGATCGCTCAGGAACACCCCCTATCGGCCTGGAGACTGGATGAGTGGGGCAAGTGGACGGGCCTTCCCGCGGTTAATCCCTATGCCACCATAACCGGGCTTGGCTCTAGCCAGGGCTGGGGCAATGCCGGCGCTTCTATCGGCATAACAGCCAGGGCAGTGTTCGAGCCCGACCTGAGCCGAGCTGAGATCAGCGCAGAATTTGTGCCGGTGTCAAGGGCCATCATCGCCTCGGATTCGAGGCTCTTCATAGCCCCGCTCGGCCAGCGACTTGAGTGGAAGGTCATCGTAACAGTGAGGAACCCGAACGATGTGTCGATGACCAACGTTCGCGTCCACAACCAATTCGGAAAGGCGTTCCGAGCCGCCCTGACTGGCCAGTCGGTCGGCGACGCGCGCATGGCCGACGCCGACGTCAAGGGGCTGCTCCCATCCAGCTCCGGCTTTACATGGGACATCGGCTACCTGGGCCCCGGCGATGCAGCCAAAGCTGAACTGACGGTGACTACCAACCAATCTGGAGGCCGCGCCGAATTCGCCGAAGAGGGCGTATACTCCCTTGACACCGGGTTTCAGCTCACCTACCGCCTGCTGGGAAAGGACGAAGTGAGAAACACTGCCCCATGTTCGGTTATTGCCCGCAGGAACCCGTCAGCCCTTAGGAGCGATGGTGAGCCGTACGGGGTTGTGCAGAAGCCAATCGAGCGCGATCTGGTGTTGCCGGAAAGGCCGATTTCTCATGGCCCTGTCCCTGTGCGACCTGGAGCCGAAAAGCCCATTGTGATAGAACCGCATAGCCAGCAGGGCCCTGCGGTGACCAGGAGAGTTGCGCCCGAGTTGAGCGCCGAGGAACTGGGGCAGCTTGAGGCCGAAGTAGCCCAGGGGTACGCCACGAAGAACGTAATCCGGGATGATGACATAAGCCGGTTTACTGTCACTGCGACTGCGTCAGAGGGCAACATCACCGAAGAAGGCGGCAAGTTCGTGGTGCCGGTGGGAGAGTATGTAGAATGGGTCGTTGATCTCAAGGTGCATAACCCATTCTTCGTCGCGTACTGGTACTATTGGTCAGCTCGGCTTGAGTTCGGTCCCGGGCTGGATGTTGAGTGCCTGACGCGCAGCACGAACTCCAGTGTGACTGTGACCCCAGAATTGGAGCGAACGGTGGTCACGTGGCGCAATTGCGGGAATCTGGATGAGTACGAGAGCGCAGAAGCAAAGCTGAAGGTATCCACTAGGAATCCTGCTCACTATTCCACATCCGGTGAGTTCCCTCTTGTGCAGAACATGCAGCTACAATATGACGGAATATGGTTGTTGGTTGTCCCAATTGCAGGGCATGTCTGCCTGCAACCTATATACGTGATTGCCAAAGCAGAACCCAAAGCCTCAGTCTCCGCTTCGGCAACCCGACTTGACTGGCGCGTACGGAAACCGGGGACATATGCCGCCTTGGCTACAGAGATCACTGCCACAGGCTCGGGCCGACTGCAAGTCCAGTTCTCTGGCTTTAGGGATCTGGCAAGGACCGATGGGATTGCGGGGACTATCGCAGCATTCTACGGATTCGGCGATGATCTGGCTGCTGTGGAAACGGGAGGGTGGGTATCAGCGGCAGACCTGAACAATCAGACAAGGTACATATATCTATCTCACCCTGCGCCGCTTCTGATGTGGTCGAAGATAAGTGTGGGCGAAGAAGTCTCGTCCGCTGAGTATGAGAGCAAGGGGGTGATCACTTTCATAGTCAGTAACAACTGGGAAGGCGAGGGGACCTAGACGCCCTGGACCTTGACGGGTTAAGGCCCGTCACGTCGACTCAAATCAATACTTCGAGGAGGCCGGACATCAATGAAGAGACTGTTGGTTCTGTTCGCGATCATGGCGCTCATCTTCGTCCCAGCTATGGCTAGCGCTGCGTTGCCAGGTGAGCCACTGCCGCTTGGCGCGGTGGAAGTCGAGCACTGGGAGCTCGCGGCCGACGGCATAACATGGATCCACAAGGATCCGGGTGAAGGACTGGCACGCTGTTGGAGAAGTGGCGGCGATCAGGGCGAGTGCAACCAGACGAGCTGGGTAGTCGACTTTACCCACCACGCTGCCATGGCCCAGTGGTCCAAGTGGAGCATCGGCGGAACTCGTTGGGACTGGCGTATACTCAAGCCGGGAACCTATGCAGCTGACTGCATTGAGTTCAAGCTGCAGAGCAACAACTCTGTTCTCATTAACTATGAGAACTTCGCTGATCTCCTTCGCACAACAGAAGGTGGGGTAAAGCAGACCATTGATACCTACTACAGCTTCGGAGAGTCAATCAAACAGGCCGAGTCCAACGGTTGGGTCAGAGCGGAGGACCTGAACGAAGATGATGATATCATCCCCGACAGCGCGGTCTTGCACGTAAACTATGTCACCAAGCTCTTCAACAAGATCGTGGTCGAGAACTGCAACAGCTC
>DAOTAC010000168.1:0-5522 GCA_035382325.1 Bacillota bacterium
GCACGCATGTGGCTCGCACGGGCGATATCGGCATGATCAAGATAGTGTCGGAGGGCGGCATCGCAGCCGGCGTCAGGCGGATAGAGGCTGTTACAGGCCTCGGGGCGCTTGACTACGTGAACCGGACGCGCTCGGCTCTGCACGAAGTCGCCGACATCCTGAAGGTCTCCGAAGACTCTGTGTCCGCTCGCGTCGATAGGCTCATGCAGGATCTGCATGATAAGGAGCGAGAGGTTCACCGTCTCACGCAGCGCCTGGCGGCGGGAAGTATTGACTCAATTGTTGCGGCGCGTGAGATGGTTGGGGGCGTAGCCATGGTGGCGGCGCCGGTGGAGGCGCCTGACGCCGAAGGCTTGCGGAATCTGGCGGACCAGATCCGTGATAAGCTCGGATCAGGGATAGTCCTGCTGGGCGCAGTGACCGGTGACAAGCTCGGATTCGTGGCGTGTGTTACTCGCGACCTTGTTGAACTGGGCTACAACGCCGGCGCTATCGTGAAGGAAGCCGCGCGCGCTGCGGGCGGCGGCGGAGGCGGCAGGCCCGACATGGCGCAGGCGGGAGGGCGCGATGTGTCCAAGCTCGACGCTGCGCTGGCGGCGGGTGTCGATGCAGTGCGCGCGCGCCAGGCAGCGCATTCAATGTAGAAGCGGAGCATTCGGCGTCTTGGTTCTGTGAACACTATTACCAGCCCGAGGTGGTGTTTTCGATGACTGGGCATTGGGATGAAACGGTCAAGTACCCGGCTCTGGGGGCGGAAGAGGTCACGCCGGTCAGAAAAGTGCTGACTGAGGTGACGGCCGCACTCGTGGCGAAGGGCTACAATCCCGTCAACCAGCTCGTGGGTTACCTGCTCTCGGGCGACCCTACATACATCACGAGCTACAAGGGCGCTCGCAACCTCATCCGCAAGGTGGAGCGGGACGAAATCATTGAGGAGCTGGTCCGAAGCTATCTGCGCAAGTGATAGATTGCGCAGGCATACATTGACCGCGGTCCTACTGGCCGCGGTCTTGTTGGCCTGGGCGGCTAATGGGCGCGCATCTGGCAGCGACCGGGTGGCTGTCGCTGATCGCGATGGTCACAGAGTCGTCGTGATACTGGCAGACGGCCTCACCTGGCAGGACTGCCGCGTCCGCGGAGGGACTGCGCTTACCCGGTTTCTGTCGTCAGCTGCCGTCGGATGCGCTAATGCGAGGACCGCGGACAGGGGAGAACCGCTCCTGTCGGCCTGCGCGACACTGGGCGCGGGGCGCAGGATGACTGCGCCTGAGTCGGCCGGATACGGCCTGGGCCTGAACGAGGTCCTCCACGGTGAGACTGCCGTCGATGTCTATCTCCGCCGGACGCGGCGCCTGCCGCCTTGGGGTGACCAGCGGGAAGGCGGCGCAGATGGAATGCTCCCGGCGACGGCGGCAGTCTGCACCGCCTGGCCCGAGCTGGAGCGGGCCAACGCCGAATCGCCCTATAGGGGGAAGCCCGGCCTGCTGGGCGAGTCGCTGAGGCGCGCCGGCATGGCCGCTGCCGCAGTCGGCAATTCCGACGACCAAGAGCTGGTGTGCCGGCCTGCCGTGCTCATCGCTATGGATGCCTGCGGCGCGACGCCATGGGCGGATGTAGGCACCCATACGGTCGCGAGTGACCCACACGCTCCTTTTGGCATGGTGTGTGATGTTGGAGCTATGGCCGAAGCGGCGTGGGCGGCGTTTTCGGCTGAGACTGAGACTGAGGCTGCAGGAGCCGCGACAGACGCCGAGGTTCCGCCGGTGGCCGTTCTTGTGCTGGACATGGGCGATTTCGCCCGCCTGCGAAGATACGCGGTCAACCTGTCGCCTGAAGCTTACTACGTGCAGCTGGGGCTGTGCTACGAACGCCTTGATGCGCTTCTCGTAGAACTGGAGCATTCTCTGGGGCCTCCTTCCGAGGGGCTGGCCTATGTTCTCATTTCGCCGTCTTCTGAGTCGGGGCTTGCGCCTGTAGCTGTCGCAGGCTGGTCGTACGGCGCCGGTCTGCTTACTAGCCCCACTACACGCCGGGCTGGGCTCGTGACCAACCTGGACATAGCTCCGACGATCCTCGCGGGGTTGGGCGTCGATCCGGCCTGGGAATGTGATGGCGCAGCTATGGCGCAGGCGACGGTTGCGGCAGATGCGCCCGGCGGACTGACCGATCATGTGGCGCTGACTATGCTCATGGAGCAGACGCTTGCTTTGGCGGCACAGGCACGCGGACCTGTTCTTCGTCTATTCATAGGGCTTCTTGTTGTGGCAGTCTTTGGCCTGTTGGGAGTGATCGTGCTTGGGCGCCGCGTGCCCGGGTGGGCGGTGCGACCGGTGCGGGCGCTGCTCGTTGCGGCAGGCAGTGCGCCTCTTGTGATGCTTGCGGGGCCGGTAGTTGGGGTTCAGGGCACAGCTGCGTCCACTGTGATGCTCATAATCGGGTGCGCAGCGATGGCGCTTCTCATGGTGCGCGTATCCGGCTCGGCCATGTGGTCTGTGGTGATCCTTGGCGGGGCCACTGCCTCTGTGATCACCATAGACGCGTTCACCGGCGGGAAGCTGGCGTCCACTTGCCTTTTGGGCCATTCGGCGGTTCTTGGCGCGAGGTACTATGGAATCGGTAACGAGCTCATGGGCGTGTTAGTGGGGTCGGCTGCGGTGGCCGGAGCGGGGCTATCGCGCATGGCCTGGCCGGCTGCGGCGGCTGCGGCGGCCGCCATGGTCATGCTGGGGCACCCTTCGATAGGCGCGAACTTCGGCGGCATGGTCTCGGCTGCCGTCACCTCGGCGGTTATCGCGGCCATGGCTGCTGGGCGCCTTCCACTGTCAGGCGGCTCGGCCCGCGGGCGGCGCGAACGTCTAGTTGCCATGGCCGGTGTGGGCCTCGCAATATTGGGCGCTTCGGCTATCCTGATACTGTGGGACTCGCGTAGCCCTCGGGCGTCTCACATCGGACGGGCGTGGCGCACATTGACGCAGCGGGCTGGGGGTTCAGGGCAATTGGCTTTGATAGCCTTGCGCAAGCTGGCGATGAACATTCGTCTACTAAGATACACAGCCTGGACGCAGGTGCTCATCGCGTTCCTGGCCATCCTGGGGGCGATGGCAGCCGGCGCGCACGGCGTCTTTCAGCGTTTCAGACGCGATCATTTCAGCCTGTACGCTGCACTCATGGGCGGTCTTGTAGGAGCGCTTGCGGCGATGGCGGTGAACGATTCGGGCGTAGTAGCCTGCGCTACGCTGGCGATGATGCCGACCCTGGTCATCCTCGGGTATGCCGCCGACGAGCTGGCGGCGCGCGGCGCTCGCGAGTGACTGAAGGTGATTGACTTTGGACATTCGGGAATTGGGACTCACAGGGATATGCGTGTCGCGACTCTGCTTGGGAACACTGACTATGGGTCCTCTTCAGGCGAACATAGGGGTAGAGCGTGGGGCCGAGCTCATCCGGCACGCTGTCGACATGGGCGTCGTCTTCTTCGATACTGCGGAACTGTATGGAACATATGGGCATCTGCGCAAAGCAATGCAGGAGATACCGCGGGAGTCGGTTGTGATCGCGTCGAGGTGTTACGCCTACACCTACGATGGCATGCGCCGAAGCCTGGAGCGAGCCCTCACTGAACTGGGGACCGACTACATCGACATCTTCGGCCTCCACGAGCAAGAGAGCCGTCTCACACTAAAGGGGCATGCCGATGCCATTCAGTGCCTTCTTGACGCGAAACAGGAGGGTCTGATCCGCGCAACGAGCGTGTCCACTCATACAGTTGAGGTCGTCAGGGCCGTCTCGGCAATGCGAGAAATAGATGTAGTTCACCCCATTTTCAACAAGCGCGGGATTGGTATAATAGATGGGAACACGGCTGAGATGGCCGATGCGATCCAGGCGGCCAGCCGCCGAGGGGCCGGCGTTTACAGCATGAAACCTCTCGGAGGTGGGCATCTATTTAGGGAGGCGCCCGAGGCCATACAGTGGGTGTTGGGCCACGACTCGGTGCACTCGATGGCAATTGGCGCCAAGAGCTGCGATGAACTGGACGCAGACGTAGCCATCGCATCGGGCCTCAAGGTGCCTGATGAAGTCCTTCGATACCTTGCAGGAGAAAAGCATCTGCTCATAGAAGAGTGGTGCTCGAAGTGCGGAGCATGTGTTGAGTCCTGCAGGCACGGCGCGCTCAGGCTTGGCGCCAAGCGGGCGGAAGTCGACGCGGATAGGTGCGTGCTCTGCGGCTATTGTGTCGCTTACTGCAGGGACTTCTGCATAAAGGTAGTCTAGGAGGGCACAGTTTGGTTCGGATTGGGCTCGATGTCGGAGAGGCTCGCATCGGTGTCGCTGTCTGCGACGAGCTGGGCCTGGTCGCGTCGCCCCGCACGGTGATCCATAGCAAGGGGTGGGGCAGCGACATTGCACGCGTGGGCGAGCTGGTCTTGGAGGTTGGCGCCGGTGAGATCGTGGTGGGTCTCCCGGTGAACATGAACGGTACACTGGGTCCGGCTGCAGCGAGAGTCGAGGAGTTCTGCCGTCGACTCCGTGAGTCCGTATCGGTTCCGGTCGTTACATGGGATGAGCGTCTCAGCACTGCCCAGGCATCAAGGGTCCTGATACAGGCCGATCTGTCGCGCAAACGACGGCGCGATGTTGTGGATAAGACAGCCGCTGCGATCATACTCCAGGCTTACCTCGATAACCTGGCGTCGCGGGGCTGACCCGTCGCCACTGCCACGATTGGCGTTTCGTGCGGGCATGGCCCGCAGGCATTTGCCTCAGAAGGCTGCGAAGGGGATATCATGTTACCTTGGCAGACCAAATAGGGCCAGATTGGAGTGATCAGCATGCCAGACGAGGAGAACATCATTACGCTCGTAGAGGAAGATGGCAAAGAGCGCGACTACGCAATCGACGAGATCATCGAGATTGACGATGCTAAGTACGCTGTGCTCATTCCCGTAGAGTGCTTCGAGGAAGACGAAGAAGGGATCTGCGAGGAAGCCATCATCATGAAGTACGAAGTCGACGAGAAGGGCGACGAGTACCTGAGCGACATCGAGGACGATGAGGAGTACGAGCGGGTCATCGAGGCTCTTGAAGCGTTCGAAGAGGACGATTATGACTACGACGACGACGATGAGGACGAGGATGACGACGACGAGGAGGAATTCTAGTCTCGTCTACCCACTTTTCATCCGTCCGTTTCCATGCCTGGCTGACGAAGGCCCCCTGTGTGGGGGCCTTCATGGTTGACGTGGCAAGATTCCTGCAGCTCATGTGGCAGAGGTGGAGCTTTGCTCAGCAGATCACGCGAGACGTCCTTGCAGGACTCCTGCGGTTCATTTAGCAAGGGCGGAGTGTGGCGGCGGATGCTATGAACTTCATTCGTAGCGCAACCCCCAGGCCATCCCCTGCCAGGCGAGCCCATCCCGTGCTATGCCATCCCAGGCGATCCCATGCCGCGCCATGCCATCCCAGGCGATCCCATGCCGCGCCATGCCATCCCAGACCATCCCCTGTAAGTTTTCCGACAG
>DAOTAC010000169.1:0-5500 GCA_035382325.1 Bacillota bacterium
CCTGGACGAGCTCGAAGATAGATTGAACCAGCTGCGCCTGGGCAGGATCGCCACCGTAAGCGGCCGTTACTACGCCATGGATCGCGACACCCGTTGGGACCGGGTGAAACTGGCATGGGACGCCATGGTCCATTCTAGCGGGCAGACGGCTCACTCCGCGCGGGAAGCAGTGGAACGGTCGTACGCCGAGGGCGTTACGGACGAGTTCGTCATGCCCACGGTGATACTGGATGAGCAGGAGTCACCGGTGGGCCCCGTGCGCGACGGCGACTCGGCCATATTCTTCAACTTCCGGGGCGACCGCGCCCGCGAGCTGACGCGAGCGTTCAACTTGGACGAATTCGATGGGTTCGATCGGGGACGGCGCCCGCACGTGAACTTCGTGTGCATGATGAAGTACCTGGACGCCGACATTCCGGTGGCCTTCGCTACCCCTGAACCCCACGATGGGCTGGCGGAGACGCTCGCGAAAGCGGGTAAGGCCCAGCTTCACTTGGCTGAGACCGAGAAGTTCGCGCATGTTACGTTCTTCTTTAACGGTGGACGTGAAGAACCGTTTCCGGGCGAGGATCGCATCCTGATTCCGTCGCCACGAGTAGCCACATACGACCTAGCGCCCGAGATGAGCGCCAAGCCCATTGCCGCCGAAGCTGTTGACAAGATCGGGTCAGGCAAGTACGATTTCGCCGTTATCAACTTCGCCAACGGCGACATGGTGGGCCACACGGGCAAGCTTGCCCCGGCGATTGTCGCCGTGGAGACCGTGGATGAGTGCATCGGGAAGGTATGGAGCGCCGTAGAAGCTGCGGCAGGTGCTATGATCATAACTGCCGACCACGGCAACGCCGATGAGATGTTCGACCATTTTTCCGGGCAGCCTAGCACTGCCCACTCCCTGAACCCGGTGCCGTTCATACTGGCCGGCACCGACGTGCAGAAGCTGCGCGAAGGCGGCGACTTCGGCGATGTGGCGCCCACTGTTCTGGAGCTTATGGGTGTTCAGCCACCGGCTGCCATGACCGGAAGGTCGCTGATAGCCGGATATGGCGCGTAGCGGAATTCCACGCTCGCAAAACTGTGCGCCATGGCCCTGAGCTGTAGGTAAGTTCCCACTGCCGCTGCGGCAACACGCGTTTGCCTGTTCAGTGCATCGAGGGTCCGGGGGCGATCAGAGTAGATGACCACGTTGCGTGCGCGGATGCTCTTCGCTGCCAAGAGCCCTTGCAGCATCGCGGCGAGCGCCGCGGTGCAGGCAGGAGCGCCGGATTCTGCGTGGGCGCCGTGCTTGAACGTAAGGTGCTGGACATCTTCAGCCAGCACTCTGCCTGAGCTGCTCTGAACGAGCGTAACGGCTTTCCACCGGCTGCCCGACTCGGGCGGTACTATTGTAGTGTATACGTGGACTACGTTTTTCACCCTATGCGGACCTCCTTTCGCACGTCTTGGTCGAACCGAACAAGTGTTCCCTATACAGACAATAACACGAACATATGTTCGCGTCAAGCGTTGGTCTCTCGGTACCAATAACCGCTACGCGGCGGGCACGAAGGAGAAACGATACCCAGTGTCAAAGACCCAAGATAACGGCTCGGATCTGCTCAATATACCCCTAGAGGAGTTCGATGCTCCACTCTTTGCGGCGCTGCTCGGTTACGTCCAGCAGCACGCGCTACGTTTTCACATGCCGGGCCACAAGGGCGGTCTTGGTTTTCCGCCAGAGGTAGCTGAAGCATTCAAACGCAACGTGCTCGCCATGGACGTTACCGAAACGCGCGGGATGGACAACCTGCACCTGCCGTCTGGCTGCATAAAGCAGGCACAGGACCTGGCAGCGCATACGTTCGGAGCCGACAGGACGTTCTTCCTCACTAACGGGACCACGGCGGGAGTGCACGCCATGATAATGACGACGTGCAAAGAGGGTCAGAAGATAGTCATACCTCGCGATGCACACTTGTCTGTGATAGGCGGGGTGATTCTGGCCGGCCTTGAACCCATCTTCGTCTATCCTGACGTCGACCCGGAGTGGGGGGTCAGCATCGGAGTGCCGACTCACGAGTACGAGCGAGCACTATCAGAGCATCCCGACGCTAAGGCGTGCTTGATCACCAGGCCCAACTATTACGGCATGGCGGGCGACCTCGCGGACCTTGTTGATCTTTGTCACAATCACGGCATTCCGCTGCTTGTGGATGAGGCCCATGGGCCCCATATCCATCTGCACGAAGCGATGCCGAGGTCTGCGCTGAGCTACGGCGCCGACATGGTGGTGCAGAGCACGCACAAGACGCTAGGTTCGTTCACCGGCAGCAGCATGCTGCACATAAAGGGCGAGCGCATACATCCTGACCGTGTCCAGCGAATGTTGGCCATACTGCAATCTACGAGCCCGTCGTATCTGCTGATGGCCTCTATAGACATAACCGCCACTCTGATGCGACTGCGCGGACATGACCTGATCGAGCATGCAATCAGGTTGTCCGACAGAGCGCGGGAGAGGCTGTCGCAGGTGCCCGGAGTACGCGTATTGTCCAGGCCCGTAATGGACAAGTGCAAGCTGAGCGTGTCCATGATCGAGCTGGGCCTGGCCGGATTCGAGCTGAAAAACAGGTTGATGGACGAGCACAATGCCCGGGTCGAGCTTGCAGACTTTGAGAACGTCATCGCTTTTGTGACCTACGCCGATACCCAAAAGGACGTCGACGCTCTCGTGGATGCAATGATCCAGGTCGCCGAGGAGGCGCGCTCTGAGAGGGCCGTCATGGGTCCCTCGCCGAGGAAGCAGGGGGACCAGGCCAGATTCACAAAACACCTCTTTGCTCCCGCTGAGCGGGCTATGCTGCCTCGCAGGGCTACGCTGGCCGCGCACGAATTGACCCGGCTATCGGATGCGCCTGGTCGTGTGTGCGCCGAGGTCGTGGCGCCCTACCCACCCGGCATACCCATGCTGTATCCGGGCGAGGTAATCGACCAGAGCCATCTGGAGATCATCCGTGAGGCAATGTCACTCGGAGCGATTTTCAGAGGCCTGGCAACCGACCCTGACGGAGATCTCGTCGTCACTGTGGTGAAAGCTGGGAAGAGTTGATGTCGAAAGGCGTGTTCATCACCTTAGAAGGCCCGGACGGCTGCGGCAAGAGCACCCAATCTCGTATGCTGTGCGACGCTCTTGAGACCGCGGGTTACGACGTAGTGCGCACCTTCGAGCCGGGCGGGACCGCAATCGGTCGCCGGATACGCGAGATTATTCTGGATACCAAGTCCGGCGGGATGTGCGGTATCACTGAGTTTCTGCTGTACGCGGCAGACCGGGCGCAGGACGTGCATGAGGTGATAATGCCGGCGTTGGCTGCGGGACGGATTGTCATAGGCGATAGGTTTTTCGATTCCAGCATTGCCTATCAAGGCTACGGGCTGGGTATGGATGTAGAGGCCGTGCGTGCTGTGAACGCAATCGCGACGCGCGGCCTCATTCCCGACCTGACCGTGCTGCTTGATATCGACCCGGCCACGGGCGTTGCCCGCGCCACGGGCGGTCGAGACGCCGACAGAATCGAAAGGCGTAAGCTCGCATTCCACACATCGGTACGCAACGCGTATCTGCAAATGGCCGCGAACGAACCGGACAGGTTCAGAGTGGTCGGGGTGGGTGATCTTTCTATAGACCAGGTCCACGCGGCCGTATTCCGCGAAGTCACTGAGTTTCTGACAAACCGGGTGAGCTCGGCGGTCGGCCAATATCGGCCGGGTGCGCGGGAGGTGTAGGCTGATGCATCTCGCCGAAATACTCGGCCAAGATGACGCAATGCGCATCCTCGACGCGGAAATCCGGTCGGGCACGATGTCCCATGCATACCTGCTGTGGGGCCCACGTGGAAGCGGACGCACCCTAATGGCACGCAGGCTAGCGTTGGCTGCCAACTGCTCGCTTCGTGACCAGGCGCCGCCCAAGTCACTTCTTTGGTACTGCGGCGAGTGCGCCAATTGCACGAAGATCGTGAGCGGCGTGCATCCGGATTTCTCGGTCATTGCGCCATCCGGTAGCAGCATCAAGATCGCTCAGATCAGGGAGATGCAATGGCGAATATCGCTCAAGGCCAACGAATCAGAGCTTAAGACATGGCTGATAGATGATGCTGACCAGATGACTGAAGACGCGCAAAACTGCTTGCTCAAGGTGCTTGAAGAGCCCCCGGGCCGTTCGCTCATAATCCTGGTCGCGCAGGATCCACAGATGATGCTGCCGACGATTGCATCCCGCTGTCACGGCATAAGGCTGGGGACTGTGGATACCGGCGCCATGCTGGAGTGGGCAGGCCGCGAACTTGGCCTGCCGCCTGAGCGCGCTCGATTTCTGGCGGCGTTGTCGCAAGGTCTGCCCGGGCGCCTGGCCAGTCTGGCATCGGATCACGACTACTTCGCCTTGAGGGACTCAATAATATCAAAGGTGCGCACTGTGATGTGGTGCGGCAACGGGGGGCTTGCGCTCGACACCTCAGAAGGTCTGCTGGATGAACTGAAGAAAGCCTCTGCGCGAGCGCAGGATGCGGATGCTTTCGGGGAAGCGGTGCCCCGGGAGGTGCTGGAGATAGCCACCCCGACTGGGGCATGCGACTGTGTAGCCGGGTGGTTCCGAGATCTATTCGTTCTCAGCCTGACCGGAGATGAAGAGCTTGTTATCAACCGGGATTACATGGAGGCGCTCGAAGAGGATGCGGCCCATGGTTCACCTGCTCTATTTGGCAAGTGGACTATTCGCGTGATGCAGACCGCCCGCGCTCTCGAAGCCAACGCGAGCCCCAGGCTAGCCATGGACGACCTCATGCTTTGCTTGGCTTTCGCGCGATGAACGCAATGAAAAGGTGGCCAGATTATGGTCTGTGTTGTTGGTGTAAGGTTTAAGAAGGCAGGTAAAATCTACTACTTCGACCCCGGTGAGCACGCGCTTGCTCCGGGCATTGGCGTGATAGTGGAGACGGCACGCGGCACCGAGTACGGCGAGGTTGTTGTGGGGCCCAAGCTCGTGCCTGAGGACGATATCGTTCAACCTCTCAAACAGGTGCTCAGGGCGGCCACGTCCGACGATAGGCACCAAGTGGAGGAGAATCAGAAGAAGGCCAAGAGGGCTTTTGACATTGGCCTTGCGAAAATCGCGGCACACAACCTGCCCATGAAGCTGGTAGATGTCGAGTACACCTTTGATAGCAGCAAGGTGATCTTCTACTTCACCGCTGAAGGACGGGTCGATTTCAGAGAACTAGTCCGCGACCTAGCGTCGGTCTTCCGCACTCGAATCGAGCTGAGGCAGATCGGTGTGAGGGATGAGGCCAAGATGCTCGGTGGGATGGGGCCGTGCGGACGAGCTTTGTGCTGCGCCTCCTTTCTCGGCGACTTCGAACCGGTGTCGATACGCATGGCCAAGGAGCAGAACCTGTCGCTGAATCCTACCAAGATCTCTGGAATATGTGGCAGGCTGATGTGTTGCCTCAAGTACGAGGCT
>DAOTAC010000170.1:0-5483 GCA_035382325.1 Bacillota bacterium
GTGCTCCCTATAGTCAGTGCATTTCTGCTGATTCTGGTCATAGCAGCGCCGGCATTCATCTTCGCAAGCGCCAAAGGCCCGGGTTCGGCACACGCTCCTGTGCTCTGGGCGCTGGTTGCCGGCCTCGCGGTGGGAGCCCTTGCTCAGCGTTCGCGGCTGTGCCTCGCGGGCGGAATACGCGATCTGATCCTCATCCGCGATCCCCATCTGTTCAATGGGTTTGCGGCTATCTTCGTGGTCTCGCTTATCCTCAACTTGATCTCCGGTAGGTTCAAGCTGGGATTTGAGGGTCAGCCCGTGGCTCATACCGATGGTCTTTGGAACTTTGCGAGCATGGCGGCAGTGGGGCTGGGAGCTGCGCTCCTCGGAGGGTGCCCGTTGCGCCAGTGCATCCTAGCAGGTGAAGGCGATGCAGACGGAGTCATGGCATTCCTCGGCATGCTTGTCGGCGCCGCGTTCGCACACAACTGGGGCATAGCCTCGTCAGCGGCGGGCCCTACTGCCAACGGGAAAATCGCTACCATTGTCGCTCTGGTGGTGATGGCCATAATCGGGTACACGGGAGTAGCGGTGTCCAGGCGACCGGATCACCAACGAACTGCCAGGGAGGCGTGACATCATGACTCATCGTGTAGACGCGCGCGGGCTTTCATGCCCACAGCCTGTAGTGATGACCAAGAGGGTTCTAGAAAAAACGAGACTTGGGATGAAAGCCAAGGCGCCGGGAGAACATGAGGCCTCTGATGCTTCGGGAACCCCTGAGGTTATAGAAATCCTTGTAGACAACCGTACAGCCATGGAGAACGTATCGCGGTTTGCCCGCTATAGCGGCTGCGATGTGACCATAGATAACGGCGATGACAACGATTGTTACGTCATTCGCGTCTGCGTAAAGGGATAAGAATAGCATGGATGATCGTAGCATGGCTGATCGTAGTGTGGATGATCATGGTGCGGTATCTGGGCTCGCGCCTGTGTTTCTGATCTCCTTTCCCAACGTTCACCATGCGTTCAAATGCGAAAACGTAATGCGCAAGCCGGGACGTCGAATCCAGGTGATGCCGGTTCCGAGGCAGATCAGTTCCAGCTGTGGGCTGGCCGTAGAGGTGCAGGCCGAGGATATCGTATACGGTCGCGATGTCGCTTCGGAGCTGGAACGCGGCGGTGTGGACTACGAGGGGATCTTTCTGCTCCGACAGGATGGTCGGTATGAACTGATAGGCGACTGTATGGAGGAAAAGCGCGGGCAGTGATGAACAGAATACCACTGGAAAGGGGAGGGTGGTATGACGAAGAGACTTGCCCGCGCGGACGTGCCGACGGAAGAAACATGGAGACTGGAGGATCTATTCCCTACAGCCGACGACTGGCGAAACGAGCTCGATGCTGCGGTGGCCCATATCCCTTCGGTATCTGCGTTTCGCGGGCGGCTTGCCGAAGGGGCAGTAGTACTTCTCGAGTGCCTTGAGGCCACGGAACAGCTGATGATGCGGATGCTCCGAGTGGGCACGTATGCCTTTCTTCGTTTCTCTGAGGATGGATCCAATCCTGTTAACCAGGGAATGATGGGACGGGTGTCGTCGGCCCAGGCACAGGTAGGGGCTGCGATTGCCTTCCTGCAGCCTGAGATATTGGCGCTCCCTGACGGCACAATAGAGCGATATCTGCAAGAGGAACCGCGCCTTTCGCCATTCCGGCGACATTTGGAACAGGTCTTGTCGAACAAGCCTTACGTGCTGTCTCACGAGACTGAGGCGGCCCTGGCAGCTCTTGGCGAAGTATTCGCCGCGCCGAGTAACATCTATGGGCTTAGCAAGAGCGGCGATATGTCCTTTGATTCCGTGCGCGACTCGAAAGGGCAGGAGACGCCGGTGTCGTTCGCGACGTATGAGGAGACTCTGGAGCTATCGCCTGACACTGTTCTTCGCCGCAGTGCGTATGCGTCATTCTCAGAAGGTCTGAAGCGTTATCAGAACACTTTTGGCGGCACTTTTGGGGTCGAAGTCAAGAAGAACGTGGCCATGGCGAGAACCAGGAGGTTCAAGTCGGCCACCCACATGTTCCTGCACGAGCAGGAGGTTTCGGAGGAGTTCTACCACAACCTGCTGCGAACGATCCAGGCTGGGCTGGCCCCGCATATGCGCCGCTATGTGGAATTGCGCAAGAAGGTCTTGGGACTAGACGAGGTGATGTACTGCGATATCGAGGCCCCTCTCGACCCTGGCTTTCGGCCGGGCATCACGTATGAAGAGGGGTCCCGGCTCATCCTTGACTCTGTCGAGATCATGGGCGCGGAGTACGCTCAGATAGTGCGGGCGGCTCTGCAGGACAGATGGATCGACAGGGTCGATAACATCGGCAAGTCCACAGGCGGGTTCTGCGCGCCGGTGTATGATGTGCATCCATACGTCCTCACCACATGGGGCGGGAACATGCGATCCGTATTCACCATCGCGCACGAGCTGGGCCACTCGGTGCATATGGTGTTATCCTCGCGCAACCAGCGGCTCATCAACACCGATATGTCGCGGGTATTTGTCGAGGCGCCTTCCACGTTCAACGAACTCCTTCTGTCGCGCTGCATCCTGGGTGGGCAGTGTGATGGCCAGATGCGACGTTGGGTGCTCATGCAGATGCTGGCCACCTACTACCACAACTTCGTCCGGCATATGCTCGAAGCCGAGCTCACGAAGAGGGTATATGACCTTGCCGAGAAGGGCAACCCGGTCACCGCGGCGCTCCTGTCGCAGCTTAAGGGGGAGATTCTGCAGGAATACTGGGGCGGAGCTGTGAGAATTGATGACGGCGCCCGCCTTACCTGGATGCGACAGCCCCACTACTACATGGGTCTTTATTCCTACACTTACTCCGCCGGGCTGGTGACTGCCACAGTAGTCGCTGAGAACCTGGCCAAGGATGGTCAAGCCGTGGCCGAGCAGTGGGTCCGGGTCCTAAAAGCCGGCAGCACCAGAAAGCCGCTGGACCTGGCTAGAATGGCCGGAGTGGACTTGGAGGACGAGGCGACTGTGCGGCGCGCGACGGACTATGTAGGCCGCGTCGTAGACGAACTCGTGCAGAGCTTTTGATCGAAGTTGCAGCCTGGCTGTGGTAAACTGGTGCTTGCCGGGTAATGGTCGGGTGACGGCATTTGATTGGGCCCGGCGTGAAATGGAGAAGTGTATGCTGTGGCAGACAAGTCCAATGGCAGTCTCGCTAGGTTCGCGGGCATAGTCGCGCTAGGTACAGTTGTGAGCAAAGTCCTTGGCTTTCTGCGGGAGACGTCGTTCGCCGCCCAGTTCGGCGCGAGCTACGCAACAGATGCCTACCTGGTGGCCATGATTATCCCGACGTTGATGCTGATGGGAGTGGGGCCCGCTGTCACCACGACGTTGGTGCCGGTCTTCGCAGACCTTGAGCGGCGGCGCGGCCGAGACGCGGCATTTGCTTCGGTAAGCGCGATCATAAACGCATGCTTCATCATCTCGAGCGTGCTCATGGTTGCCGGCATGGTGTTCGCACGCCCAGTGGTGCGGCTTGTGGCGCCCGGGTTCTCCGGCGAGGCATTCGCGCTTACCGTGGAACTTACCGCCATCTTGTTTCCGATTGCGGTTCTGACAGTGATGGCACATTGTGTAACAGGCGTCTTACACGCCGTGGGCAGGTTTGCGGCGCCGGCCATCACCGGAGTTGTACAGAACATCATCATCATCACTGCGATAATGGTCTTCGGCCCCCAATATGGCATCCGGGCCGTGGCCGTCGGCACTGTGTTGGGCGCCTTCAGTATGCTGGCCGTGCAGTGGCCGGCCCTTCGCGCGTGTGGCTACAGGCACCGTTTTACTCTGGACTGGAACGACAGAGGGTTGCACCAAGTGGGCCGGCTGATCGGGCCGATCATAGTGGGTACGGCGGCCTCGCAAGCAGGTAGCCTAGTCATTCGGGCCTTGGCGTCGCGCCTGCCTGAGGGCTCGATTACGTATCTCAACTACTCGCAGCGGCTGGCGGCGTTGCCGGTGGGCGTGTTTGGAACAGCTCTGATAACCGTCCTCTACCCGGCACTCTCCCGCCTCTACTCCGACGATAAGTCCGAATTCTCAAGAACCTTCAGACGTTCAGTCGGAATCGTCTTCTTCATACTGCTGCCTATGGCGGCGGGACTGATGATCCTGGCTGCGCCTGTAGTAAGGCTGGCGTTTGAGCGGGGCGTCTTCACGGCTGAGGCCACTGCCGCGACTAGTGTTGCGCTGGTGTACGCAGCCATCGGGATACCCTTCACGGGCCTTGCGGATCTCGCGTCCAAAGCCTTCTACGCCACGCACGACACGCTGACTCCGGTGTTCGTGAACGTAGGCGCCGTAGGAGTCAACGTCGCGCTCAGCCTAGCCCTTGTGGGAAGTATGCAGCATGCCGGGCTTTCGCTTGCGGCATCCTGCCAGCCCATAGCTTCCTTCATAATCCTACAGGCCATCTTGAGGCGAAGGGCGGCGGCGACCCAAAGCGAGACGAGGCCCTCGGCGGGCGGGGAGTATAGCCTGGCCGCATCGCTTGCCAAGTCGGTAGTGGCGGCGGCCGTAATGTGGGCGGCGGTGTCGGCGTTCGACCCGTGGTTCGCGGCACGTCTTCCGCAGTCGGGCACAATGGCGCAGGCTGTGCGGTTGGCTGCCTCTGTAGGCGTGGGCGTAGTGATATACTTCGGCATGGCTGCCGTGCTTAGAAGCGAAGAACTATCGTTTGCCGCGGGCGCAGTGCGAAGTCGGCTGGATCGCGGCAAGCGGGCGCGCTGAGGCGGCGGGCAGAAATCAGTAGAAGAAGTGAAGGAGCGGCGCCCCGACCGCGTCGTGTTGGGCCGCCGCTCCCGATCGCTGATTCATGAGGCCCAGCGTACTAGGAAGGTTACTAGGCTTTTACGTTGGGTTGACCGAGCCGCCCTTGCCTCACTCTTCCAAGCACGGTTATGGCTTCTACGATCATCCACGCCTCAAGCACGATAATGATCCCGTCTATCACAGCCAGGAGCGTGTTACCTGCGGCTACGTAGTTGCGGAAGTTGGCGACCATGCCCCAGGTGGTCATGAACACCATGAATATCATAGGGATCATGGTGTACTGGGTGGGCTTGTTGTTCTCCGCTAGGTACACGGTGATCGTCAGCAGTGCCAGCCCTGCAAGCAACTGATTGGTGGCGCCGAACAGCGGCCATATCACGTTGGCGCTGCCGCGGAAGGCCATCAAGTAGGCGCTGACGACTGCGAACCCCGCGGCAATGTATTTGTTGTCGAGCCACTTCTGGCCGATGCTGTCGCCGAACTCAGAGATCACGTACCGCTGCAGGCGCGTGGCGGTGTCTATTGTGGTGCTGGCGAAGCTGACCATGAAGACTGCCAGGATGTTGAGGGCCATCGCCCTGGAGATGCCCAATGTCTCGACGATCCTCGCGCCTCCCTCGGCGAACGTAGGAAGGGTGGGCACTTTAGCGTAGTTGG
>DAOTAC010000171.1:0-5476 GCA_035382325.1 Bacillota bacterium
AGAAGAGCGGGATCCGGCGGAGGTTTCGTATCCGGGGCAGGTCGCAAAGACCATTCGCGCTACGGTGGCTTCCATGCGTCTTGACGCAGTGGCCGGAGCGGGCTTCCCGGCGTCGCGCACTCGTCTGGCACAGGAGATCCGGGTAGGCAGGTTTCGTATCAACGGAGCAACTTGCGATTCGCCGGCAGCACACGTTGCACAAGGAGATGTGATTATCTGTCGAGGGCGCGGCAGGATTGTCGTTGCGGAGGTCGCAGGCGCCACAAAACGTGGGCGGATCTCTTTGGTTCTTACGCGTTATTCTGTGCAGATGACTGACCGTAGGGAGGATAGTGAAGATGCTTACGCCACTTGATGTGCATTCGAAGCAGTTCACAGCCAGGTTTGGGCGATATAGCGCCGCCGAGGTGGACGACTTTCTGGACCTTGTGGGCCAGAGCTACGACCAGATCTACCGGGAGAACGCCGAGCTCAAGGAGAGGCTCCGTTCGCTTGCCGAGAAACCGCAGCAACCTGAATCGGCCGACGTCGGTGAGACGCTTAAGCAGACCTTATTAATGGCGCAGAAGGCTGCGGAGGACGCCCGGCGGAACGCTGAGGAGAAGGCCCGGCTGATTTTGGAGAATGCCGAGCGTGAAGCGGCTGCCGTTCTCGATCGCGCTCAGGAGAAGGTTCGCAGTCAAGAACAGCGCCTGGAGGATCTCGTGGCTCAGCACGGCACGCTCAGGGCCCGCATGAAGGCCATGCTTGAGGCGTACCTGGAGATGCTTGAAGATTCCGCACTGAACCTATCTGATGCGAAACCAGGCTCTGTTCGCGACGGTCGTAAGGAGTAAAACCCGCTGCGTGCGGGCAGTCTACACCATGCGAGGTGTAGCGCTTGCACAGGAAACCTCGGGCCAGAGCCAGTGAACATGCCCGTGCCCGCTCTAGGACAGGCCTTTCGGGGAACTCCCTTGTGCCCAAGCTCGTTGAACTCTCTAGAAGGCTCGAAGAGTCCAGCATCGCGGAGTACGTCGAGTTTATGCGAAACCCCCGGCGCGTCATCTGGTCAAACTTCCTAGGTGGGGCGGCGCGGGGGTTCGGCTTTGCGGTCGGGGCATCGGTGCTCGCTGCTGTATTTCTCTACCTTCTGTCGGCCATCATCTCGCTCAATGTCCCGATAATCGGCAAGTTCGTGTCCGAGATTGTGAAGTTCGTCGAGGAGCACCGGGGCTGAGTATACGAGGCGAAGGCGGAGGCGGTAGGATGGATCCCAGAGAGCTGGGAATATATAGGAAGAAACTCGTGAGGGCCAAGGAGCGTGCCCAATCCCGGATCACGCAGCTGGAAGAGACTTCCGGCTTCGACCGCCCCGAATCCGATTGGGCTGGCGAGCTATCGAGCTACGATAACCACACAGCCGACTCCAGCTCTGCGCTGGAGATGCGCTCTATCAATCTGGGCCTGATAAACCACAGCGAGGACCGGCTCGCGCAAATCGACGCAGCCTTGACCCGGGTAGATCAGGGCGTTTACGGAAAGTGCGTCCAGTGCGGCCGAGACATACCTCCGGAGCGCCTCGATGCCATTCCATGGGCTGTAAGCTGCGCCACATGTGGGGTCAGGCAGCCCTCGCCCGCGGGCCTCGGAGAGGCCAGGCCTATCGAGGAAGAGGTGATACAGCCTCCTTTCGGAGGCGTCGATCCGGCCAGGGCATACGATGACCCGGGGGTGCATGGCGAGGACATATGGGACGCCCTTGCGTCCTATGGCAACGCCAATAGCCCGCAGGACGACGAGGCCGGTCACTCCGGAGACGTGGATTCCCACTGAACGCTGGGGCGCCGACGGCGTTTACTGGGCAATGCCGGTGTGCTAAAATGGATCACGGACTTTGCTGCTTGCGATGGAGTGGAGGCTTGTGGCGCTGTTTCTGGTGTCGGCCTGGGTTATGCTGCTGGATCAGGTTTCGAAATCCGTCGTGGCGCGACTGGTTCCAATGTACGACACAGTCGCCTGCTTGGGCGGGCTTCTTCGCATAACCCACGTGCGCAATAGCGGCGCCGCGTTCGGCGTCTTTCAGGGCAGGCAACCGCTGTTGATTGCGGCCGCGCTGGCGGCGGCGGTAATTGTGGTTGTGTTCTATCCCAGAGTATCCGTTAGGAACTGGCCGGCCCGGTTTGGCCTCGCCCTGGGGCTTGGAGGCGCGCTGGGCAACCTCATCGACAGGCTGCGTTTCGGGGGCGTTGTTGATTTTCTGGAAGTTGGGCCATGGCCGGTGTTTAACCTGGCCGACACTGCCATTGTTGTGGGGGTCGCGCTGATTCTACTGGCGATGATGCGCAGCCCAGGGCGGAAGGAGGAATAATTCATGCATCCTGTCCTATTCAACTTGTGGAAATATCCTGTCTACTCTTGGGGGCTTTCGCTTGCCGTTGCATTCGTCGTCGGAACGGTGTATGCCGCCTGGATTGGAAAGAAGAAGGGCGTGGACCCCGATAACGTAATCGACCTCGCGCTGTTTGTGTGTATTGCGTCGATAGTTGGAGCTAGGCTGCTCTACGTCATGCTCAACATCAGAAGCTATGTTGACTACCCCATGAGCGTGTTCTACATGCGTGACGGGGGCCTTTCTTACTTCGGCGGGCTGGGCGCCGGCATCGGCGTCGGCGTGCTGTACTGCCGCAGGCAGAAGATCTCCATCGGCAAGATAGCGGATATTGTCGCGCCTGCCATCACCATCGGCTACGCCATCGTGCGCGTCGGTTGCCTACTCAACGGATGCTGCTATGGCCGCATTAGCGAAGTGCCGTGGGCGCTTGCCGCCGGCCCTGGCGACGTACTGCGCCATCCCACGCAGCTCTACGCGGCGATCTCCAGCGTCGTAATATTCTTCCTGCTGAAGGCGGCCGAGCCGAAGAAGAAGTTCGAGGGCCAGATACTCTGGCTGTATGTGGGCCTCTACTCTGTGGCCCGGTTCATAGTTGAGTTCTGGCGGGTAGGCACGCGCGACTACTTCGCGCCCTTTACTGCCACTCAGATCCTCTGCGTGCTCCTGGCGGTATTGGCCTTTGGCGCGATCCGGGTCAAGGCCCGCACGGCAAAACCGATTGGGACGGGCATGACGGGCGCCGAGGGGCCTTCGGCGCGGGCGTAGGACATGGACGTGGTCGTCTCGAGCCCTGCTCATGCCGATGCAGGCTTGAGGCTAGACGTATACCTTGCGAAGGAGCAGATTGCTCCTTCGCGTTCTTTTGTCCAGAGACTCATAGAAGACAGAGCGGTTCGGGTCAACGGTAGGATTGAGGCGAAACCTTCCTACCGGGTTCGGGCCGGCGACGCGATAGAAGTATCGCTGCGGAAGCCTGATGCCGAGCCGGCATGCGTGCCTCCCGAGAATATCGCCATCGCCGTGCTCTACGAAGATGATGATGTGCTGGTAATTGACAAACCTCGCGGCATGACTGTCCATCCGGGGGCGGGCCGAACAACCGGAACACTGGTCAATGCCCTCCTGGGCAGGCAGACGAGTCTGTCCGGTATCGGGGGTCCGCTCAGGCCGGGCATTGTTCACCGTCTGGACCGCAATACTACGGGCGTGATGATCGTAGCGAAGAATGACCGGGCTCACCTAAGGCTTGCGGCGGACCTGGCCGCCCACCGCGTGGGCCGCCACTACCTGGCGCTGGTGCGAGGCAATATCGTTGAGAATGAAGGGGTAGTGGACGCTCCTATCGGTCGTCACCCTGTGGACAGGAAGCGCCAGGCAGTCGTGGTCAGCGGCAGGCGGGCTGTTACGCGCTTTCGCGTGCTGGCGAGATTCGGTGACTACACGCTGATCGAGGCGACGCTGGAAACGGGCCGAACGCATCAGATAAGGGTCCATATGCAGTACATCGGCCGCCCGGTGGCGGGCGACCCGGTGTATGGCGGGGTCCGCGATGAGCTGGGATTGGCTGCCCAGGCCCTCCACTCTGCGAGGGTTGAGTTCACACACCCGGCTACAGGAGAACACATGGTGTTTGCGGCCGGCATGCCCGGCGACATGCGCGCCGCTGTCGAGGCGCTGCGGGCGCGGGAACAAGGAAGGACGGCTGGCAGATGAGGGGGGCGCTACGTAGCCTGGGTGTTGCGCTTCTCTGCATTGCGGCGGTTGCGGCAGGGAGCCCCTGCGGCGGTGCGGCCGGCGCCGGTGCGGACTCCGGCAAGCTCGAAGTGTCGGAGCACGCTGTGCGCCTGCTTGCCCAGGTCGCCCGGCAACCCCGCCTTACGCTGGCCGCGGCAGGCGATTGCATGTTTGATCGGGGCGTTAGGGCGGTCTGCGATGAGCGGGGAAGGGACTGGCCACTGTCGGCCGTGCGCGGCATTCTGACAGGTGCAGACGTGGCCTTTCTGAACCTAGAGACCAGCATTGCCCGGGGTGGCGCCCGCCTGCCGGGCAAGGGCATATGGTTTCGCTCCGCCCCCGAGTTCGCCCAGGAACTGGCTGCTGCAGGCGTCGACGTCGTCACATTGGCCAATAACCACGTTCTCGACTATGACGACCCGGCGTTTATGGAGACCCTGTCAAACCTGGCGGCTGCGGGGATCGCGGTGTGCGGAGGCGGGAAGAACATGGCCGAAGCGCGCCGGCCTGCAGTGCTGTCCGCCAATGGCATATCCATTGCCTTCCTGGGCTATTCTGAGTTCGCCCACATCTACTGGTCAGTCGCGAGTCCCAAGCGGTTCGTGGCAAGCGAGGCCAGCCCGGGCGTTTCGCCGTGGGAGCGCAAGTCTATCATGGAGGACATCAGGCACGCCAAGCGTCTGGCAGATCATGTAGTTGTCTCATTCCACTGGGGAGACGAGTACGTGTCCATGCCGGCCGACAGGCAGGTTCAGCTGGCGCACGCGGCCATAGACGCCGGCGCCAGTGTGGTGCACGGGCACCATCCCCACGTGCTTCAGCCTGTGGAGGTCTACCACGGCGGAGTGATCTTCTACTCGCTGGGGAATTTCGTATTCGACCAGAAGAAACCGGCCACCGTGGAAAGCATGATCGCCCATGTGACCTTCTCCCCTGAGGCAGTGGTGCGCGCCGAGATCATCCCCGTCCGCATAGAGGAGTGTCGCCCTCGGCCTCTGGCGGCCTGGGCTGCCCGGGCCGCTGTAGACAGAATCAGCCTGGCTTCGGCACGAATGGGCGCCCGCATCGTGACTATCGGGGAACGCGGGCTAGTCATGGGCCCGATCAAGGGCAGCCCCATTGAGGCCGAAGGCTTCCGCAATCTCCTCCCGTGATGGGGTGACCCAGATGGTCTTGTGGCGGTCGTAGATAACCATCCCCGGCCGCGCTCCACGCGGTTTGCGCACATTCCTGGCTTCGGTACAGTCCACGGCCACGTTGGACGACATCCGGGCGCGGCTGTAGTAGGCCGCGAGCAGTGCCGCGGCGCGGATAGTCTCTTCGGGAACGTCTTCGCCTGCCCGCCGCCTAAGCACCACATGCGAGCCG
>DAOTAC010000172.1:0-5438 GCA_035382325.1 Bacillota bacterium
GTCCACGCCGCGAATAGCGTCCTCAAGGTTGAAGCAGGTCTTGACGCCTAGGCGATCGAGACCGGGAGGGATCAGCGTGGGCGGCCCGGCAACGCGGATCTCACAGCCGAACTTGGCTAGCCCGTAGATGTTGGACCTGGCAACACGGCTATGGAGTATGTCTCCCACAATGGCGACCTTGAGATTGTCGATGCGGCCTTTGCGCTCGCGGATGCTAAACATGTCCAGCAGCGCCTGCGTGGGGTGCTCATTGGTGCCGTCGCCTGCGTTGATGACACGCATCGAGGTGTTTCTTGCCACGTAGTGCGGCGCTCCGGTCATCGAGTGGCGCATCACCAGAATGTCGGGGCCCATCATCTCAAGCGTCTTGATGGTGTCGCGGAGTGTTTCGCCTTTCTGAACACTGCTGGTTGAGACGGCCAGGTTGGATGTATCGGCGCTGAGGTATTTGCCGGCGAGTTCGAAGGAGGTCCTGGTGCGCGTGCTGTTCTCGTAGAAAACAGTGATGATGCCCTTGCCGCGGAGGGTGGGCACTTTCTTGATCTCACGCCTGATGATGTCTTTCATGGGGAGTGCGGTATTCAGAATCAGCTCGATTTCTTCGTTGCTCACATCCTTCAGACCCAAGAGGTCTTTACGCTTATCGAACTGAGTGCTCTGAGCGCTGATTCCCATTGCTGCAGCCTCCTTATCCCCGCTGCAGGATGGCCAGGCCGAGCCAGCGCGCCACAGGGCGCGGAGAGACTTTCGGATCCCTTGCCAGCCTCACGGGACTAGTTTAAAGGGACATGTTTACTCAATCACTGGATCACTGGATGCGTTCCTGTATAGTCACCTTGTCCTCGTCGTCTATCTCGAGCACACACACGGACACTACTTCCTCACGGGATGTCGGGACATTCTTGCCGACGAAGTCCGGCTTGATTGGCAACTCCCGATGGCCTCGGTCGATCAGGACTGCTAGCTGGATCCGTTTGGGCCGGCCCAGGTCGATCAAGGCGTCAAGCCCCGCCCGCACGGTGCGACCGGTGTAGATCACGTCATCCACTAGTACGATGCTCATGCCCGTGATGTCGAAGTGAACCTCAGTCCGGTGGACCAGTGGCTGATTAGCCAGCGCAGTCAGGTCGTCTCGATACAGAGTTATGTCCAGAACACCTACAGGCGGCCTGACTCCTTCAAAAGATTCGATCAAATCGGCCAGTCTGACAGCTAGCGGGCCGCCCCTGCGCCTTATGCCCACCAGCGCTACACCCTGCACACCTTTGTTCGTTTCGATGATCTCATGGGCAATGCGGGTGAGGGCACGCTTCATGCCCATCTCGTCCATGATTTGAGTCTTGTCACGAAGTTCCACGAGCACCGTCCTCTCTTTCATGCTGTCCTGGTATGGTGATCTGTCAGTTAGTGTGCATGCCGGTCAGCAAAAAGCCTGCCCAAGCCGTAAGGCCGGGCAGGCATCATGCACTAAACCCCTGCAGGACAGCCAATTCGCCCTTGTCGGCCTCACGGGACCAACTTAAAGGTGATGTCGAACACAATCTGGGGATTCCGGGTGCGTTGCGTGGTTCATTACCTGACAAGAGCATAGACCATGTTCGCGTGCGCGTCAATACGTGTTTCGCCCCATGACTTCAGATTATTCTACCGTTCTCAGCGCGTACAGCGTTGCGCAGGGCGAACAGGACTACGCAGGGCGAACAGCACTACGCAGGGAGAACAGCACTGTGCAGGGCGAACAGCATTACGGCACGACCGACCTCTTTGCCGACCAGAAGCAGTTCCAGCAACTCCAGAAGCGAGACAACCTCAAAGCTTGGCTTTGTGCCCGACATCAGTACACACCAGTACATTCACGTAGAGATCCGGGTCGGCGGCTTAGCGTCTGCCGGAATGGATCTCAAGATCCCACCGCAGGTTCCTCGCAGACTGAGCCGGCCTGAGAGCCTGCTCGTTGCCAGGCCCGAGGAGTTCGGCACTGGCTGCAAGTCGTACATCGATAGCGTTACTCGATCTCGTGACGCGGAGTGATGCGAGTGCCGGCCTATGTCCCAATAAATGGAGAACGCAATTTTTGACGATACTTTTTGAGATACCGGCAGTTTTTGAGTACATCGATTTGCGCTTCAGTTCTGATCACCTAATAAATGCCGTTGTGCAGACTGGTTCTGGCGTATGCTTACAGTTTGCGGAATCAGCATAGCCGCTGTGAGAGGAGGCGCCTCAAAACGCATCACATTGGGCGCCAGTAATACCCTTTATGATGGCGGCTACTACTAATTCCGCCTACATGGCGATTACTGCAGGCGTATTAACAGTTTTTAGCCTGGCGGCGAAAACGATAGTGTCAGATTTTGCGCCTATCGGCAAAACTATTGCCAAAATCCGAGTACATCCCTGCTAGACGCCATGTTTCAGACAAAAGGCCAGGCAAACCCACAGATATACGTCACTAGCCCCTTAGGTCGCGTAGGTTCTATGGGTCCCCGAGGTCTCGTAGGTCTCGTAGGTCTCGTAGATCCCGTAGGTCGGGGGGTCCCCTATGTCCCCGAGGTCCCGGAGGTCCATATGTCCCGAAGTCCCGAAGGCCGAAATCCCGAAGGCCGAGGACCCTAGATGTTGCTCATAGATCCCAGGGGTCTCGGAAACCCCAGAGGTCGCCGACGGGTGGTCGCTGAAGACGCCCCTTCTGCCGCCACGGCGCCTGGTAATACCTGCCGCTCTCTTAGCGGCATCTGGTGACTGGCGCCGCAGCCGAGGTCGGGGTTGGCATCGGGTTGCCGGGGCTGGCGCCGGGTAGCCGGGCGGCGCAAGCAAGCGGAGTGAGCGGAAGGATAGGGGGCACTTTGAGTTGAAACACGATACAGTGTCAGTGCGGCGCGGACTGTCCAGAAACTAGAAACTGACCGTAAGCAGATCATCAAAGAGCTCTGATGGAGGTGATTGGTCGTGGAGAGACTGGCCGAGCAAAACAGGGTCCATCAGGATGGG
Source organism: Bacillota bacterium (assembly GCA_035382325.1). GTDB lineage: Bacteria > Bacillota > DTU025 > DTU025 > DTU025 > UBA5389. The sequence goes on from DAOTAC010000172.1 coordinate 2,992, forward strand.
GCTGAGGCGCCTGAGGCGAATGGCCCCAAAGCAATGGACTACGTGGAGATGTCTCTTCCTGAACTGCGCGCATTGGATCCGGGGAAAACTGTCTTCATGATGAGTGTTAGTCCCATTGAGGTACATGGCCCGCATCTGCCGGTCGGGACGGACGTGTTCGTCTCGGATAACCTGGCGGAGCGCTACATGGCCGAGCTACACAAGAGGCAACCGCATCTTCAGTTTGTGCGGCTCCCTTCGCTGTATATCGGCTCCGACGCGCTTCCGGTGGCTGGGTCGCTGTCAGTGCCTGCGGTCCATCTTGAGGGGGTGCTTAAGGCCTACGGAAAGGGCCTGGCCAAACAGGGCTTTCGCTACCTGTTTGTCGCCGACAACCATGGCGGCCCACGCCATCAGATGGCTGTGGAGGCCGCGGCCAGGGCGCTCTGGAGGAAATACCGGTTCTACTTGATAGACCCATTTGGCGCCGACTTCCGCTACATGGTGCAGCATGACGCGGAGTTTATGAGCAGGACCGGGCTGGGGCCGGGGGCCTGTGGCGACGACCCCGACAGCCACGCCGGCACGAACGAGACCTCTCTGATGCTGGCGTGTTCACCGCAGCGTGTTCAGGAGGATTGTCGCACTGTTAGAGCATCTCTCCCTCCTGCTAAGAGGGGCGCTGCGAAGCTAGTGGGTGGTCTGGCTACGGTTGTGCGGCTGCTACGCGGGCGAACGCTCGGGCGCGATCTTGACCATCTGGCCAACACGCTAGCATGGGTGAGCGATCCGGAGATGATCCCGTACATGGGTGACCCGAGCAAGGCGACGCGCGAGGCGGGCGAGGCCATGCTTGCTGCACGCGTAGAGGTGGCCATGGACCTGTTCGAGCGGGCGCTGGCGGGTGGGACTGAGCCGGATTCGAAGCGGGAGCCTGCCCACATCACGCCCATGCTGTGGGGGCTGCGGATCATGCGGAAGCTGCCGGAGTAGGGCGCAGTCGGAGGCCCGGGCGGAGCGTTGCGGTGAGTCGGAGCTGGGCTCAAGCCTGAGCAGGCTGAATACACACAGGGAGAATTGCGTATGCACATACGATTTCTGGGGGGTGCCGGTGAAGTGGGCGCCTCAGCCATACTCGTAACATCCAACTCCGGGAGGAACATACTGCTTGACGTGGGCGTGCGGGTGAACGAGGAAGGCACTGAGATGCTGCCCAACCTGGAACCGCTGAACAGCGTGAGCCTGGACGCCATTATCATGTCCCACGCGCACCTCGACCACAGCGGCGCGCTGCCTCTGGTTGCGAAGGTGTCGCCGGGCGCGGGCATTTACGCCACGGCTGCTACCAAGGATCTGGCTAAAGTGCTGCTATATGACTCTATAAAGGTTGCGGAGTTTCGGGAGGGGCTGCAGCTTTTTGATGCAGACGACGCTGAACAGGCTCTTGACAGAATGGTGACTTACGGTTTTGAGGCAGCGTTCGAGCCCGCTCCGGGCGTTCTGGCAATGTTTCTGCCTGCCGGGCACATACTGGGGGCTGCAGCTGTTCTACTGCAGACGGAGGAGGGTACTCTCCTCTACACGGGCGACTTCACCAGCTTCGAGCAGGAGACTGTGGGTATGCAGCGGTTCACCGGCATGCTGAAGCGCGGTGTGGATGTGGCCGTGGTGGAGGCGACTTACGGCTCGCGGATACATGCGCCCCGATCACACGAGCTGCGTAGGCTGCTCGATGCCATCGGCGAAGTAGTGTCAGACGGGGGGAGGGTACTGATCCCCGCGTTCGCCGTGGGGCGGGCTCAGGAATTGGTGCTGTCGCTGCGGAACTACATCAGGCGGACGAAGAAGAAGTTCCCGGTGTATGTGGACGGGCTGATTAGGAATGTGAACGCAGTGTTCGCGCATAATCCGCGCTATTTGGCCGACAGATACCGCAAGGAGGCGCTGCGAGGGGAAGAGCTTTTCTACACAAACGGGATAGAGTCAGTCACCACGAAAGCGCAGCGTGACAAGATAATCGCATCTGGCGAACCTTGCGTGATCATCGCCAGTTCCGGGATGCTTACAGGCGGCGTATCGCCGGTATACGCAGAGCGGATTGTGGAGGGACGGAAGAACCTGCTGGCCATCGTGGGCTACCAGGACGAGGAGTCGCCCGGCCGCAGATTGCTGGACCTGGCCGGCCGGACGGAGGGCGAACGCGTGATTCGGCTTGGTGACGCTGAATACCAGGTCAGATGCCGCGTGGCGAGATTCGGGCTTTCAGCCCATGCGGACTCACTAGGCATTGCAGCGTCGATCAAGCCGCTCGCTCCACGGCTCGTGCTGGTCAATCATGGCAATGACGAATCGCTTGAGGCAATGTCGGAGGCATTGGCGGCTGAGTTGCCGGAAGCCAGGGTGGAGGTGGCTGTGCCGGGGGCGGCCTATGAGTATGCAGCCGATGGCAGTGTGATCGCAGACGGTCG
>DAOTAC010000173.1:0-5375 GCA_035382325.1 Bacillota bacterium
CGAGGCTACTACTCCTTTCGCGATCTCGCGCTCACATCCTGCAGCGCCTGTGGCGAAGCCGGGTCGGCTCCCGTCGTTATCGCCCTTGATGGCATTCCTGAAGGAATCGTTGAACACTCCGATTCCTGTCGAACGCTGCTTGCCTGCAGTGAACATCCTAGTATGGCATAGCCCCGACGGTCCACCCGCCCACGGCTCACCGTACAGCAGAAGCGACGGCTCGACCGCTCGGAGTTCGCATCCGATTTCTCTCATCGTGTCGCAGTCTATCAAGGCCATCAGGTCAAATCTGAATCCGTCCACATGGTACTCCTGGACCCAGTATTTGAGCGAATCGACAATCAACTTGCGGACCATCGGTCGCTCAGTAGCGAGCTCGTTGCCGCAGCCCGATCCGTTGGTGAACATGCCGGCAGCGTCCGTGCGGTGGTAGTAGCCCGGCACAATCATCTGAAGGGGCGATTCCTCTGTGCTGTAGGTATGGTTGTACACGACGTCCAGAACCACTCGAAGACCCGCCCTATGCAATGCGTGTATCATCTGCTTCACTTCGGTGATCCGCGTCGCCCAAGACTCAGGATCGCAGGAGTACGACCCCTCCGGAACGAAGAAATGAAACGGGTCGTACCCCCAATTGTACCCGTCGGGCGACAGTTCATCGACTGAGGCGAAATCCTGTATGGGAAGCAGGTGCACGTGAGTGATTCCCAGTTCAACTAGGTGATCTACTCCTGTGCGCACACGATACGGGCCGCGGGTCCCGCGTTCGCTCATGCCTAGGTACTTGCCGCGGTACTGAGTGCCTGAATCTGGCGATATGGAGAAATCCCTCACGTGCGCTTCGTACACGACGGCATCCGTTGCCGCAGCCAGAGGAGGACGCTCATCGCCTGCCCACCCTTCCGGGTCAGTCGATGACAGGTCGGCTACAACGCCGCGACCTCCATTCACCGTAAGTGCGCGCGCGTAAGGGTCCACCGCCTCCTTCACGCACCCGCCATGGAATACCCTGTAGATGTAGCATAGGCCCGCAAGATCCCCGGGAACGACGGCAAGCCACGTACCGTCGCAGTCCGGGCTCATCGAGACTTCCCATCCCGCCGCGGACTGCGCTGACGAGTACAGCATCACCGACACGCCCAGGGCAGTAGGCGCAAAAACACGGAACGCCGTAGAATCCGGCGAATAGACTGCGCCGAGATCGTCGCCGGGATAGTACAGCTCGAACAGTTCCTGACCGCCCACTGCAACGACCGGGCACACTTCAAGGCCCATCTGTCGCACCAACCTTCCACCAAACCGCATTGTAGCTGCACATTATCATGATACAGTATCCGGCGGCCTGGTGTCCAACACGCGGTCGTCTTCGAACCCCTACTTACCCTCGAAGAACGTTTCCATTTCGTCCAGCGTCTTCTCGAACACCCCCAGCGCGGCAAGCACCGGCTCAGGTGATGTCATGTCCACCCCTGCACGCTTCAGCAGGTCAATGGGGTACCTGGCGTTACCGCCGCTCAGGAACTCAAGATAGCGGTCCTGTGCGGGCTGTCCCTGGTCGAGTATACTGTCTGCAAGTGCAACCGCAGCCGAGAAGCCTGTGGAGTACTGATACACGTAGTAGGCCCTGTAGAAGTGGGGGATCCTGGCCCACTCGTACGCGATCGCGTCATCCAACACCATATCGGGACCAAAGTAGTCGCGGTTCAGACGTAGGTAGACCTGGTTCAGCGCATCGGGCGTCAGGGCTTGCCCTGATTCGTGCATCTCATGGGTGATCTTCTCGAACTCGGCGAACATGGTCTGGCGGAACACTGTTCCACGAAACTCCTCCAGAAAGTGGTTGAGCAGGTACATCCTGCGCGCAGGATCATCCGTTCTGTCCAGCAAGTATCGGGTGAGCAGCACTTCGTTTACGGTCGAGGCCACCTCGGCCACGAATATGAGGTAGTCCGAGTACACGTATGGCTGTTTTGCCCAGGTGTAGTAGGAGTGCATGGAGTGCCCCATCTCGTGCGCGAGGGTGAACGCATTGCTCAGGTTGTCCTGCCAGTTCAGCAAGACATAAGGATGGACGCCGTACACGCCCCACGAATAGGCGCCGCTTGTCTTGCCCCGGTTCTCCATCACGTCGATCCAGCCTGACTCCATCCCAGCCGAAAGAGCGCGTATGTACTCCCCGCCAAGGGGCGCCAGGCCGGTGCGTACCATGGCTTTGGCTTCATCGTAAGTGACAGGCCATTCTACATCCGGAACCACCGGCGCATACACGTCGTACATGTGGATCTCGGGTAGATCAAGCGCCTTCTTCCTAAGACGCACGTATCTATGCATCAGATCGACCCGGCTCCTCACAGCCGACACCAGATTATCGTACGCCTCTACCGGTATGTTGTTCTCATCCAGTGCTGCCTCGCGAGCGCTGCTGTATCCCCGCACGCGCGCATTGAAGCTATCTGCCTTGACCGATGCAGAGTAAGTTGCAGCTACGGTGTTTATCAAGGCACGATATGACGAGTACAAGGCGTCAAACGCATCCTTTCGCACTCGCCGATCACGGCTCTGCATGAACCGGATGTACCTACCGTGGGTAACCTCCACTGTGTTGCCGTCCGCGTCCACGATTGATGGGAACTTGAGGTCTGCGTTGTTGAGCATGGTAAAAATGGCAGGCACTGCATGCCCGATCTCACCCGCCATGGCCATGATGCGCTCTTCAGATGCAGAAAGGGTGTGGTCGCGCATGCGTCTGATGTTGTCCAGGAACATCCTGTACAGCTCCAGCCCAGGTTCCTCCGACATGAACCGCTCCAGTTCGTCGTCGGAAATAGCCAAAATCTCGGGCCTGAGGAATGACGTCGCCGACGCGGCCTCCACTGCCAGGCTAGCTGCCCTATCGTGCATGCTCTGGTAATCAGCATTTGCGTTGTCTTCATCCTTGCGCATGCGGCTGTAGGTGTAGGCCTTCGTCACAAGGTAGTCCACTTCATCCCTGAGTTTCAGGCATTCCAGCAGCGCCTTGGGGCCTGCGCCCAGCCTGCCTGCGTAGGACGCCATGTCGGGGATCTTGTTCCGCACGGCTGACATGTCAGCCTCGCACGCTTGATCCGACGCGTAGATGTCTTCCACCTTCCACCTGAGCTCTTCAGGGATATCCTTTCTTTCCGGAATCGCTTCAACCGTCTCAGCCAACTACATTCGGCCTCCTTCTGGTTTCTACTGAATATCGTCTGTAGTCACCAAATCCGCCGAGCCGGCGGCGGGTCGCCGTGACACAATGGCCTTCTGCTTCCATCGACCGCTCCGATAGTAAGCGTAGCTCAGAAGCAGACCCACGAATGGGCCGCTGGCCATAGCCATCCATGCACCTTCTACCCCCAACGAGGTGCGAGCCAGCACCCGAACGAGGGGCACCCGAACAAGCCACAGAGAACCAAGAGTGATGAAGAATGTGGGCAACGTGTCGCCTGCCCCTCTCAGCACACCCGTAAGTGCGAACATCGCGGCGAATGGGACAAAGCCGAGGCTGATCCAGCGCAGGTAGACAGTGCCCGCCGCAAGTACCTGGGGATCCTTCGTGAACAAGGACAGCACAGCCGTTGGGAATGCCTGAACAACCAGGGTGATTGCTCCGGTTATCGTACAGGTCAGCAGCATCCCCCACTTGACCACCTCAGACACGCGCTCCTTCTGTCCAGCCCCCAGGTTCTGCCCAACCAAAGCGGTGACCGCGAGTCCAACGCTGAAGGCGGGCAAATGCGCGAACTGCTCAAGCCGCGATCCTACGCCTGAACCTGCCACCACCACACTTCCAAACTGATTCACGGTGGACATGATAACCATCATGCCCAAAGAGACCAGAGTCTGCTGAGCCCCGGCAGGTAGACCGATCTTCACCGTGAGCCTGGTGAGATTCCAGTCCAGTCGCGCCAGGTCCCGGAGGCGAGTGCCGATTCTGAGTCGCCCGATCATGTACGCAAGCGCCAGGGCAGCCGCAAAAACCTGGGAGATCACAGTGGCCCAAGCGGCGCCGGCCACTTCCATCCTGGGAATGGGCCCGAAACCAAAGATCATAATGGGATCCAGGACGATGTTCATGACTGTCGCATAGGTAAGAAATCGCAGCGGCGACCGCGAGTCGCCAAGACCGCGGAGGATAGAGCTAGCCACGTTGTAGATGAAGCTCGGCGCGAATCCTAGTGTATACACGCCAAGGTAGCTCGCGGCGGCCCCTATTATGTCATCAGGCGCCCGCAATAAGCGCAGGAGCGGCCAACGAAGCAGGTAGCCGATGGCGGCCATTATCACGCCCATAATGGTCAGAAGAGTTAGGCCGTTGGATATGGCCGCCGACACCATATCGGGCCGCCTGGCGCCATAGTACTGCGATACCAGAGTGGTAGTTGCCATGGTCAGCCCCGTAACCAGGGCGATGAGGCCAAATATGATCGGAAAGCCCACGGAGACGGATGCCAACGCCTGTGGGCCTAGGAATCTGCCCACCCATATGCTGTCGACAGTGTTGTATGCAGCTTGCAGCAGGTTCCCGATGAACATCGGAGTGGCGAAAGCGATGAGGTGCCTCGGTATGCTTCCTGTTGTGAAATCAGTAGTGCGTACATGCTCCATAATCCTATACGCCAGCCTCCCGTCTGTCTCGCGTCTTCTCTTCCACTCTGGGGCTTTTCTTCCCCATTACTGCGTCAGCCAGGTTCACGGCCAGATCGCCCACGCGCTCCAGGCTGTTCATGGCCTCAACAAATATCACCCCGGCCGGAGGCACACACGTCCCCTCGTTCAGCCGTGATATGTGATTGGCCCGGAGCGTGTCAGTGGCTTCATCGAGGAGCCTGTGAATAGAGTAGACTTCCTCAGCCGCCTTTGTGCTCCCGTCGCGCAACGCTTCGATTCCGTACTGCAGGATCGAGTCGGCTAGGTCGAACACCTCGTGCAGTTCCTGCACGGCGGTGTCCGAGAAGACCACTCTTGTATCGGATTTCTCGTGCGCATAGTTCATCAGCTGCTCCGCCACATCTCCGATCCTCTCCACATCGCCCACGGCGTGCATCAGCCCCGCCAGCCTCACCGACTGCGTTTCATTCACCGACGTCTTAGCCACCATATCCGACAGGTACAGAACGACCTGACGGTTGAGGCTGTCAATCAACTCTTCTCTGGAGGCAAGTTCCGCGCCGATCTGCGGCGTGAACCCTTCGGTCAGCGCCTTACGTGATCGAGACAGCATGCCCTGGACAATGCTGGCCATGCGTACCGTCTCCTGATTGGCAAGGTCCAGTGCGATGCCGGGAGTCCCGAGCATGCGGCGGTCGAGATACTTCGGCCCCGCCTCCTCTACAATGTCCTCGCCGGGAACCAGC
>DAOTAC010000174.1:0-5374 GCA_035382325.1 Bacillota bacterium
GCCTGGCTGTAGACGAGATATTGAGGGAGGCAAGCTCGCATGAAGCTTGATGCTGATGCTGTGTTGAACTTGGCGGGACGGTGAACCATGACTGACGATCAATGCAGCGGGCGCGATGGACGCAACGACTATGAACTGATGGCGGAATTCTTCGACAGAAGGGTCGACGGGTATGAAGAGCATATGCGCGAGATATTCCCGGCGTTCGATGAGTTCTACTCGTCTGTAGCTGGGCAGATTCCCGCAACCGGCGAGCCTTTATCCATTCTGGACCTGGGTTGCGGCACAGGCCTCGAGCTGGACTTCATCTTCGCCAGGGCGCCCAATGCCGTAATCACTGCAGTTGACCTCTCGGCAGAGATGCTTGCCAAGCTGAAAGCCAAGCTCGAACGCGTCCGGTATGGGCCCCAGGTGGAGATTGTACAAGGATCCTATCTGACCATGCCGTTTCCTGCGGGCCGTTTTGACTGTGTTGTATCTGTGCAGACAATGCACCATTTCACGCCCCATGTGAAGCGACGCCTGTATTCCCGGATTGCGGACGCACTCAAGGCCGGCGGAAGGTACATAGAGGGAGACTATGTGGTATCGCCTGGCGAGGAGCGTTCCCTGCTCGCTCGATATGCCGAGCTGGTAAAGTCGCTTCGGGCTGCCGGGGCCGTGGGAGAGGATGAGCTTGTGGACGGTAAGCACCACATAGACATCCCGCTGAGCGTCCAGTCGCAGGTAGCAGTCTTGAGAGAAGCCGGATTTGCAGATGTTGAAGTGGTGTTTGAGCAGGGCGCAACTGCCGTCTTTTGCGCGGGCAGCAGGTGATGTCCGCGTGAGTGCGAAATGCCTCCCCATCGTAGGGCCGGAACTCGATTCGACCGGCGACTGATCACGCTCTCTAGCGTCCCACGGGAATACTCACGAAGGGCAGACCCACTACAAGCCCTCCGTTCGTGCTTACTCCAGGCGACACTGGACCAAGACTAACCGAACCTGATGCAGCGCCGCTTATGTCCGACACCGAACCGTCGGGATCGAACGTAACCTGTGCACCGAATCTCCTACCAAGTCTGGCGGGACCCACGCCGCTCTGGACGCCCACGCCCACGAAGATCTGGGTGACGCGCTTGTTCTTGAAGTCCCATGTCAGAGAAGCCGCGGTGCCTGCTGCGAACCCGATCTCCACAGTGGTGCATGTCACGCTATAGTCTATCGGGCCCAGGCTGAGGCTGAATTTGCTGCCGCCCTTGAATGGGCACTTGTCGTCTGGATCGGGAGGAACGTCCGCGTCGCCGACCGGCGCTGTTGCCTTGCCTGTGCCTCCACAGTTCCCGCACTCAAAGTGGGATATGGGCATTGCCGCCAACGCCAGGGTTTGGTCGTACGCCATTTGGATCATGGAGTATGCTGTGATTCGGCGATCTAGTTCAGCCAGCTTGTACGTAATCGGATCGTATATGGAATCCAGTACCGGCTGACAGAAGGCCCAGTAATCCTCGATTGCCGCTACCACTGCAGTATTCATAGCAGCCCAGATGGGCTTATTCTTGGCAAACTCACGGTTAGCGAAGGCCGCGGCCTCCGCGCAGAACTCGGCCGCAATCTCTCTTGCTTCCTGTTCTGAACCCGCGGCCGCCATCCGTAGTGCGTATCGCTGCATCATGGAGACGTATCTTTCACGGCTGGCATCGGGGTCGGCCTGCTCAGTGGCCCGATCTATGGCCTGAACCGCCGTCTTCCAGAAATAGTCCTTGATCAGCCTCAGGTGCAAGAGCTGCTTTTCAAATCTGAGCGGAAATGTGCCCGGAATCTCGTAATCCCGCGGGTTGGCTGTCGCCATCCTCTGGCGCTTCAGGTTGACATCTTGCTGTACTGCGGAGGAGCGTTCGACTGCAATCCTGCTCATGATCTCCGCTAATGGTTCCATTGAACCGGCCAGCGAATCAACACTTCCCCAGTTGCCAAAACGCGGCAGGACCAGAACAGGGTGGCCGTGCTGGGCTACCAGGGGCACCACCCCAATCGCCGATGCCGGCGAGTCGTTGCTATCCCAGTCGGGGGGGCGAGGCGGCACTTGGTCAGAATCACCGTAGGCCTGATCAAGTGCATCTACGAGAGAATCGTTGACTGCAGTGCAGAATCCCATCTTCGACCCGCGCATCAACATGTCAACCGCCTTTTCGTAGTCACCGCGCGCCATATACATATCACCCAGGGCCGATAGGGCGGGGCCAAACTCGTCTCCGGCCCGAAGCGCCTCAAGGTATAGGCTTTCAGCCAGGCGCAAGTCGCCAAGCTCCCGGACGGAGTTGGCCAGGTTCGTCAGTATCATGGGAGATTCGGGATCAACTGCTCTGGCTGCCCTGAGCACGACAACTGAGTCGGAGATCTCTCCCAGCAGACGGAGCATGGCACCGAAGTTGTTCAATGCAAGGCCAAGGTCGGGCATCTCCATCACGGCTCGGGCAGCCAGAACTACTGAAGCCGACCGTGACGCCCCGGGCGCCGCAATCGCAGCCGCAGCGGTTGTGATTTCTTCCACATCCCCGCTCGGGGCAGCTCCGCCCGAACGAATGTCCATTCTCCAGGTAAGCGACTCGACGAGCGACCGTTCACTGAAAGTGAGGCGGCCCCAATAGAGATCATGATACCTCCTAGCCAGCGCCACGAGCTCATCATCGGCGATCACGGCATCAAGATCTACGTCCGCAGCCTGAGGGTGTCCGCCTTCTGAGTCGAGGTCGAACAACTCCTCAAACTGGCTCGCATCGAACTCATCGGGCATAATGGGGCCCCCCATGACCACAGTCTCCCGTGCAGTCTGCCCGGCCACTATGACCACGTTTAGCATCGCGGGCAACACCGCCCCGATTTGGCCTGTTGGCGTGGCGGACGGCGACCCAATGCCGCCCGGCGGCATCACGATCACCATGTATGTGCCAGCCGGCAGTTCAGCTGTGAGCGTCCCGGACGGCGACATCGTCAACATGGCAGTATGCCCGGTAGACATGTTCGTGGCCATGGCAGTGCATTCGGCACACACGTCTTTTGAGCCGGAAAGCACGGTCAATTCCAGGCGACCGGATGGCTCGGCGTTTGCTCCGGCATATGCGGCCGCAGGTTTTCCAAACGCGAGCGCATACAGGATAAGCAGGAGTAGCGCGAGGGTAGCCCGTATCCTTGCCGATCTCATGCGGGTCTCCTCCGATCGTCTCATGTTCCGTCGCCATGAATCTTCGCAGCTCTAAATGACTGTCGAAGCCTGATGCGCACACAAAGCGGTAGTTGGTTTTTCAACAATTGACAAGACGGTGCAAGATTTCTACGGGCGAGCGACAATACCTTTCTTGCGAAAACGAAGACTGACGGACACGATCGCCGGAGTCAGGAGAATCGGGCCACTCTGAGTCTGCGCATGCCAACACCGTCTTCCACGTCATGGGTCTGCAAATCCCTGATCACCCGGGGCGCTTCGGGTACAACCAGGCGATGCAGCATAGCTCGCAGGAGAAGCCTTGGCTAGAGGGAAAAACCGCTCGATATGAGAATACCTATTTGCAGCATATTCTGTGATCTATCGGGTGAGTGTGATGGCTAGGCTCTGTGTAGTTTCTTGCGGTCAGAGGAAGATCTGGTCTTCGGAACCTGGTCGGGGTCCTACACCGGCCGGGGAGGCATATGTCAGTTCGTTTTCGCGTCTGTGCAGGGAGTACGCTCTGCGGTTCTTCGACAAATGGGTCATTTTGTCGGCGAAGTACGGGTTCCTATATCCACACGACACTATCCCGGATGACTACAACGTGTCGTTCAACCGGGCGAGACCGAAACCTATTAGCATCGATGACCTGCGAAGCCAGATAGCGAGTAAAGGCCTTGCCGAGATCGACACTATCGTAGTTCTCGGCGGACGCCGGTATGCCGAGGTTGTGGTGGCGGCATTCGGCGGGGATTATTCGTACGAGCTACCTCTTGCAGGCGCCGCCGGCATTGGCGTCATGATGCAGAGACTCAGGCGAGCGCTAGATGATGATCGGGAGATTCGTGCAGAAGCTGGGGGAATGATCATGGATCTAGTTCATTGGCTTCAGGGAGTAGAGGGACACAAGTTCGTTCCGCTGTTCGAGCTGGACGACAATCTCGCGGTGAAGATCAAGTACGTGGGAAGCCAAAATAGACCTGTTCTCAGGCGTCATCCCCAGATGGAGCAGACAATCATCGATCTGGTGGAGAAAGGCCTTGAGGATCCTGACTGGGAGGGCCTGATCTACGTGATGGGCTGGCATGACCTACCCCACTTCGTTCCGCTTTTCGTAGGCAAGACTGAGCGTCGAGGCATCCGCCGCCAGGTCAGCGAGAACATCCGGAGTATTCGCACGAACACGAGCGCTTTCGCAAGATGGGGCGACAACATCGACTACCACATCGGAGATCTCAGCCATGCCTTGTTCCGTTTCAAGGCATACAGAGAGCCCAGGAAGTCCTATGAGCGATGGGCCGCAACGCTATTTGAGGCGCCAGGGTCCACTCATCTCGTGCAGCCGGTCTTCTTGTATGTCGCACCTTGGTACACCTACAGCACGGGCCCGTCCGGCAGTGTGTGCTCGGTGAAACAGGTCACACAAGAACTCATTGACCTGGCTTCCACACAGTTCGCGGAGACTCTTCTGAACGCCCGCAGACGATAGCCATATCACAAGTGGAAAACCGCCCGCGTTGCTTTGCGTACGAGAACGCGGGTGGGTGCAGTTCGGGTCGGGGCATGCCCGATGCCGGCGACGAGGTGTTGCGGGCGAACTGGCGTTTCCTCCTTTCCGTCCACACGCTTGGCCACCGCCAGGCGCCTCGCCCGGTTTGCTCTCCTTTGGCCCATGGCCTCTGGCATACATACGGCTCCGCGACTGTGGCGTCCACCGAGAAAAAGCGCCGAATAGGAAGTGGACGCTGTGCACTACACGTATCCATGGGTATTCCTGGGCGTGACGTTCTCCCGTGGTGGGCTCTGGTGGGGTTCTGGGGCATCCTGTCCATTTTTGAACAGGCTTCTCGAGCATCCTGTTCAGATCCTGCCCGGTTTGGCAGGCGATAATTGTCAGAATTCGCGCCGGCAACGGCGCCTCCTTTTTCTGTAATCACGCCGCAGTCGAATCCGCAGGTAGAGGTCGTTTACATAATATGGTCATACGCACACGCCTTCCGAGTCTCCCCGGAAAGGCCCCGGAGACGGGTTTCAGACCCCTAATAAGTCCCAAATCCGCTGGGCTCCGGCTCCTGCCTGTCAAAACCGGGCACATTCTGAACAGCCCGCGCAGAAAACCGGGCACATTTCTTCTATACGTTACCCATATCCATGGATCGGCCCGGGTACAAAGGCCGAAGCGCCCCG
>DAOTAC010000175.1:0-5356 GCA_035382325.1 Bacillota bacterium
GCCATCACCAGCAAGGAGTAGGCACCCTCCAGGTCCTCCATAGCGCGTTCTATCGCGCCGATCATGCCAAGTGAGTAGTAGCGGGCAACGAGCGAGCCAATGACCTCGGCATCCGACTCGCTCTGAAACACAACTCCCGAGCGCCCCAATCGCTCGCGCAGGGCTTTGCCATTGGTTATGCTTCCATTGTGGGCAACAGCCATCATCCCGCCTGTATAACGAAAGACGAAGGGTTGTATGGCCGTGTCGTCTTCGTCTGCGCGCGCGGCACTGCGCACGTGGCCGATAGCCACATATCCGGACAGACGGGCAAGGGCATCTTCATGAAAGACCTCGGCAGCAAGCCCGGGACCCTTCACGACCCGGACGCGTTCCCCGTGGGATGACGCGATTCCTGCGCTATCCTGGCCCCTGTGCTGAAGGGACATCAAGCCGTAGAAGGTGGTCAGCGCGGCGTCGGCGCCAGGATTCATGCACGCCCCGAAGACACCGCACTCCTCCCTGGGCCGGTCGGCGCTATTCGCGCCGCCCGCTGCTCCCATGCGCGCAGGCGTTATCCCTCCATGGCGCATGGTATCGCCTCCTCGTACGCCTTCGACAGCGCGTCGACACTCACGTCAAGGCGCCGCTCAGCTCCGGCGCCAGTACACGTTTTCGGTGTCTCCCCAAATTCCACACACAGCCTATCGCCGCCGACACAGCCCACGGCCGCTGCGGGCACGTTCAGGCTGGCTGCAAGCGCTAGGAACTCATCCAGCCGGCTCTGCTCGACGGTGACCAATGCTCTCGCCCCGCTCTCGCTGAACAGGAAACGGTCGGGGGCAAGCCCGGCATCATGGCCGGCACAGTCAATCCTCAGGGTCGCACCCAAACGCCCGGCGATGGCGCATTCGGCCAGCGCCACTGCCAGACCGCCCTCGGATGTGTCATGCGCCGAGCTCAGGAGCTTCCTCGACGCCGCAGTCGCAAGCAGCCGGCATAGGCGGCCTTCTGCCTCGAGGTCGAGCGCCGGCACCTGCCCGGCCTCTACCCCGTGTACGACCGCCAGGTACTCCGATGCCCCGATCTCATCGCGCGTGTAGCCCAGCAGCACAACGATGTCGCCCTCTGCCTGGAATCCCATGGGCACACGCAGCTCCACGTCGTCTATTGCACCGACCATCCCTATGACAGGCGTGGGACGTATGGCCGTCTCGCCATCCTCGTTCGACAGACTGACGTTGCCGCCTGTAACAGGCGTTCCAAGCGCGCGGCACGCCTCCGACATCCCGGCGATAGCCTCGCGGAATTGCCAGAACACCTCGGGCTTGTACGGGTTGCCGAAGTTCTGACAGTTGGTCACGGCCAATGGGCGCGCTCCGGTGCAGGCCACGTTGCGCGCGGCCTCAGCCACGGCATGTGCCGCACCCAGGCGCGGGTTGAGATAGCAATACCTAGAGTTGCAGTCGGTCGTCAGTGCGACCCCCCGCTTGGATCCGGGCAGACGTACTACCGCCGCGTCCGAGCCGGGCCCTATCACCGTGCCTGCCCCGACTTGGTGATCGTACTGTTCCCAAACCCACCTCTTGCTGGCGATGCTAGGGCTTGCTACCAGCTGAAGCAGGGCGCCTGCCAAGTCCGTGCACGCCGGAACGCCGATCGTGTCGAACGCAGCCAGCCTGTCCACATATTCTGGTTTCGATGATTCCCTGTGATAAACGGGCGCGTCATCTGCCAAAGCTTTCGCAGGCACGTGCGCAACTTGATCCCCGCCTTCGATTAGGGTAACCATCCCGTCTCCCGTGACCTCGCCCACTACCACGGCCTCCAGGCCCCACTTGCTGAGGACTTCACGGACCTCATCCTCCCGGCCGGGAGTGGGCACCAGAAGCATCCTCTCCTGTGACTCCGACAGCATCACTTCGTATGGAGTCATGCCCGTTTCGCGCCGCGGCACTCTATCCAGGTCAATAATCATCCCAGTTCCGCCCCGCGACGCCATCTCACATGACGAACATGTCAGCCCGGCAGCGCCCATGTCCTGGATGCCCAGCACACATCCGCGCGCCACCAGCTCCAGGCACGCCTCGAGCAGCAACTTCTCGCGGAAGGGGTCGCCTACCTGAACCGCCGACTTCCGCTCAATGGACGTCTCGGTCAGGTCGGCCGAAGCGAAAGTGGCGCCGTGTATCCCGTCTCGGCCGGTTGTGGAGCCAATGACCATGACGGAGTTGCCGACGCCCGTGGCGGCGCCGCGCTTGATGTCCTCATGGCGCATGACGCCCACGCACATGGCATTGACCAACGGATTGCTCTCGTATGAGGAGTGAAAGACCGTCTGGCCCCCGACGGTAGGGATACCTACGGCGTTTCCGTAACCTGAGATGCCCGCCACTATCCCTGAAAACAACCTGCGCGCCCGAGGCGAGCTGAGATCGCCCAACCACAGAGAGTCGAGCGAGGCAATGGGACGCGCGCCCATGGTGAAGATGTCCCTGATGATGCCGCCCACGCCGGTGGCCGCACCCTGGTATGGCTCGACCGCCGAAGGATGGTTGTGGCTCTCGATTTTGAAGACGACGGCCAGTCCGTCGCCGACGTCGACGATTCCGGCGTTCTCGCCCGGCCCCTGCAGAACCTGCGGTCCTGAAGTGGGCAGCCCGCGCAGGACGGCTCGCGTGTTCTTGTAGGAGCAATGCTCGGACCACATGACCGAGAACATGCCGAGCTCAACGTAGTTCGGGTCCCGCCCAAGCAGCTGGCGGATTCGCTCGTATTCCTCATCCGCGAGGCCCATCGTCCGCCATATGCACTCCTGTTCTCTGATCAACTCATCAGACAATCCGGCCACCTCCCTGCACCCACTGGGCAACTGAGTCGAATAACAGCCTTCCGTCCGCACCGCCGAGTATACTTTCCGCGGCACGTTCAGGGTGAGGCATCATGCCCAGCACATTGCCTGCCTTGTTGCAGATGCCGGCGATGTTGCCCAGACTCCCGTTGGGGTTGGACCCAGGCGTCGGCTCGTCGGACTCGTCGCAGTACCTGAACACCACCTGGCTGCCCCGTTCCATCTGGGCGAGGGTCTCGCCGTCGACATGGTAATTGCCCTCGCCGTGCGCTATAGGCAGCGTGATTACCTGACCCGGGCGGAGCTTTAGCGTAAACGGGGTACGGACCGATTCCACTTCCACCCGAACTCGCTGTGGTCTGCATATGAACTTGCAGCTGGTATTGCGCAGCATCGCCCCGGGAAGCAGCCCCGCCTCGAGCAAGACCTGAAATCCGTTGCAGATCCCGATGACCGGACGGCCGGATGCCGCGTACTGAGCGACCGGCTCCATCACCGACGAGAACCGCGCAATGGCTGCAGTGCGCAAGTAGTCACCGTATGAGAATCCCCCCGGCAGCACCAGGCAGTCGAACCCGTCTACGGATGTGTTAGTATGCCAAACAAACTCGGCATCGTAGCCCGCTGCGCGCGCCGCAGTCTGAACGTCCCTATCGCAGTTGGACCCGGGGAACACCACTATGCCAAACTTCATCCCCTGGGCGCCTCCTTGATGCTGAAGTCGTAAGCTTCCACAACTGTGTTGGCCAGGAGTCTCGAGCACATCTCGTCCACTGCCTGCCTGCACTCGGCTTCGCTGGCCGCCTCAAGGCGAACCTCGATGCGTTTTCCGATTCTCACATCCTGCACACCGGTGTAGCCCATAGACCTCAGGGCCGACCTGACAGCATCGCCCTGCGGGTCAAGTATGGATTTCTTCAACGTCACAACGATATCGGCTACATATACCAATCAACCGCACCCCCTGCCATCTTTGTCGCCGCCTGTACCTGCCCGTATCTGTAGTTGCCTGTACCTTTGCCTGACTGTGCCTGTGCCTACTGCAATGCGCGGACCTGTGCGTCCGCCTGACGTACCTTCTCAGCTATCGTCCAACGGTATTCCACCAAACGCTGCTTCACTTCCCCGTCTGACAAGGCAATGATCTGAGCTGCGAGTATCCCTGCATTGGCAGCCCCATCGATCGCTACCGTAGCCACAGGCACGCCAGACGGCATCATCACTGTCGCGCACAGCGCGTCGAACCCTCCCAACGCGCCTGATGCTATGGGAACGCCGATCACAGGCAATGCGGTGTAAGCTGCCATTATGCCTGCCAGATGAGCCGCGCCCCCCGCCCCGGCGATGATCACGCACAGCCCGCGCTCCTCGGCATTGCGGGCATAGGCTGCGGCCTCTTCGGGAGTCCTATGTGCGGAGATTACTCTCAGCTCACACTCGATTCCCAATTCCGAAAGCGTCTCCCGGGCCTTGGACATCTTGGCCAGATCCGACTGGCTCCCCATTACCACCCCTACGCGCACTCCAGAGCCTGACTGGCCCGGCCGGGCGGCTACCTCGCTCATACACGTCCCCTCCTCATGGTGTTACGATAACCGGAAGCAGGCACATAATCGCAAATCAAAAAAAGAAAAGCCCCGGCGGTTCACTACGGTGAGTGAAACCTGACCGCCGGGGCTTTTGTCCCTAGAGGTGTAGCGCCGCCATGGCGCCTGCGCCGCTCGGACCGAACCTTCCGCCGCGTACCCACGCGGCACGGAAGTGGAACCCTAGGCGCACTTTCGCTCGTGAAAGCAATGTATTCAGTTGAACTTGCTAGCTTGCCTACCTCAAGCTTACACTACTACCTGTGCCTCGTCAACCTGCATCGCGGCGCTGCGAGCACAGTCCCCCATACTATCCCTGCAAGGGCATGCTCCGGCTCAACACGGCCTGGGATCCGCCACATTCCGACATCTCTTTCAAGGCGTTCGGCGGCCCCCACATCGGTGCCGGCCTGGGCTACCATATCCTCATCAAGGACCCAATCCAGCGCCTCCCGATCCAGATCAGCCTCGAACGCTTCAGCGGACTTGGCTATCGGTTCATCGACGGCTTCCCCCTCGGCGCCCAGAGAACCGGTATCGACGGGCATTTCCCACGTGCGCGCCCTGTCGGACTGCCATTCCTCTGACCGCTCCTGCCTCAGTCGACGCCGTATGTCGCGGCTGTCGCCTTCCGCAGGCTCGCCTTCCGCAGACTCGCCCTCTCCTCCGCTCTGGCCCTCGCCCTCGCCCTGGCTCTGGCTCTCACGCTGTTCGACCACAACCACCGGCTGAGCCGGCTGACCGGGGTAAACCGGCCAGCCGGGCCTGAACACCTGCCCGCGCGGGGCATGCTGGGTCGGCGCCTGCCTCGGAAGGCCCTGCGCACGCCGCATGGCCCTTCTGGCAGCCTCCTGCTCGGCACGCCTCTTGCCCTGGGCAATAGCACGCACTATCGACCCCACGAAGAACATCAACCAGATCAACCCGATGACGCCTTCTA
>DAOTAC010000176.1:0-4145 GCA_035382325.1 Bacillota bacterium
CCGGTTGGCAGGGGGGCTTCCGAAGATGCTGGGCATCGTCCGCGACGACTATGCAAGTCTCGCTCAGGCGATGCATGATGCTCTGCCGCGAGTGGACATGCTCATCGTGTCGGGGGGCAGCTCCATAGGGGCTCGGGACTTTGCCCGCGAGGCCATAGATAGCCTTGGCAAGCCGGGTGTTCTGGTACATGGTGTTGCCGTGAAGCCTGGCAAACCTACGATTATGGCTGTAGCAGACGGCGTGCCCGTGTTCGGGCTACCTGGCCACCCTGTGTCCTGCCTCACCATATTCAGGCTTCTGGTTGAGCCCGCCATCGCGAGAATGATGGGGGGCGAACTCGCAAGACGCGAACTCTCCGCGCGAATCGGAGCCAACGTGGCTAGCGCCGCAGGCAGAGAGGAATACGTGTCGGTCAGGATCGCCCGGCGCGACGGCGAAACCTGGGCCGATCCCATATTCAGTAAGTCTGCGCTCATATCCGGCCTTGCGCAGGCCGACGGGGTTGCCAGAATACCTGCGGGAATAGAAGGGGTCCAGAAGGGTGACACCGTCACCGTGCTGGCGTGGAGGTAAGATGCGTGAAACGCAATGTATATCTAGATGAAGCGCCACTGGATGAGGCGGTGCAGGAGTTCTTCACCGCCCTTCGGGGACGGGGAGTCATCGGCGCGCTCCCGGGAGAGTGGATCGCCGTGGACGTCGCCGCCCTGGGACGTATCACGGCAGAGCCCGTATTCGCCAAGGTCTCGTCGCCTCACTACCACGCATGCGCCATGGATGGAGTAGCAGTCAAGTCTGATTCGACTTTCGCAGCCAGCGAACGCCGTCCCGTCACACTTAAGCTGGGCGAGGATGCCATCATGGCGGACACCGGCGATCCTCTGCCCTTCGGATTCGACGCGGTCATCATGGTTGAGGATTTGGTGGAGACGACTGATGATAGCGTCACTATCATCGCGTCGGCCAAACCCTGGCAGCACGTGCGCAGCGTGGGAGAGGACATAGTCGCCACGGAACTGGTGCTCCCCGAAAACCACGCTATCCGTGCCGTCGATATCGGCGCCATGTTGGCTGCCGGTGTCACCCAGGTTCAGGTGCGCCGTCGTCCGCGTGTGGCGATCATTCCCACCGGAGACGAGCTGGTCGCCCCGGGTTCCAGACTCCAAGCAGGCGACATCGTTGAGTTCAACTCCAGGATCATCGGCGGGTTTGTGAGCGAGTGGGGCGGGGAAGTCGTGTTCCACGACATTGTGCGCGATGACTTTGACGCGATCACGCAGGCTGTGCGACAGGCTGCCGCCGAGAGCGACATCGTTATTGTGAACGCCGGTTCGTCTGCGGGAAGCGAGGACTACACCAGCGCGGTCGTGGAGAGGTTGGGCGAGGTCATCGTACACGGTGTGGCGATCAAGCCGGGCAAGCCGACGATCCTGGGGCTAGCGGAAGGACGGCCCTTCATCGGTGTGCCGGGCTATCCTGTTTCTGCGGCGCTTGCGTGCGAGCTGTTCTTGAGGCCGCTCATGGCCAGGATGCTGGCGAGCCCGGTTGAACCGCTGCCACAGGTGACCGCCACCGCCACGCGACGCATAGTGTCTACACCCGGCGTTACGGAATTCGTCAGAGTCAAAGTCGGCGATGTAGGCGGTAAGCTGGTCGTGACTCCACTGCCGCGCGGCGCCGGCGCCATCATGTCGCTTGTGAAGGCTGATGGAATCGTGCGAGTGCCCCCTTCGGCCCAGGGTGTCGACGAAGGCGCCCAGGTGCAGGTGGAGCTGCTCCGCAGCCTGGATCAGATCAGGCGCACAATCATGGCCATCGGCAGCCATGATCTAGCCCTCGACATTCTCTCCACCTTCTTGGCGCGCGACTATCCCGGCCTGAGCCTGTCGTCGGCTCATGTGGGCAGCATGGGCGGGCTATTGGCGATGCGCAGGGGCGAGGCCCACATTGCGGGCACGCACCTTATTGACGAGGAGACAGGCGAGTACAACGTCCCATACGTGAAGCGACTGCTTGACTGGGAGAACTATGCCTTGGTCAACCTGGTCCGCAGAGAACAGGGCTTCATCGTGCCCCCGGGCAACCCCAAGAACATCGCCGGGTTCGGCGACCTTGTTCGCCGGGGAGTAGTCTTCGTAAACAGGCAGAGGGGCGCCGGCACCAGGGTCTTGCTCGATATGGAGCTTGGCAAGCTCGGCATCGATCCCGATGCGGTGAGAGGTTATTCCCACGAGGAATACACGCACATGGGGGTTGCGGCCTCTGTTGCGAACGGCGCGGCCGACGTGGGGCTCGGCATTCATGGCGCAGCTGTTGCACTCAATCTCGACTTCGTCCCGGTATCAACAGAGCAATACGATCTGCTTGCTACCAGGGAGTTCCTGGAGTCCGAGATGATGAGCGCGCTGCTTGCTGTGATCAGATCCGACGAGTTCAAGCGCGCCGTGCTAGCCATGGGCGGATACGATCTGTCGGATACCGGGAAGGTTGTGTGGCAGGGTTGGGCGAGCTAGTCGACAGATTCGGGCGGGAAATCACCTACATGCGAGTCTCGGTCACTGATAAGTGTAACCTGAGATGCGTGTACTGCATGCCCGAAGAGGGGGTCAAGGCTAGGGCACATGGTGAGATGCTCACCATGGAGGAGTTCGCACGGGTGGTACGTATCGCTTCGACGATGGGCATATCACGAGTGCGCATCACAGGCGGCGAACCCCTGGCAAGGAAGGGCGTCGTTTCGCTGGTGCGGGCAGTAGCTGCAATTCCCGGGATACGCGACATATCGATGACTACGAACGCGACGATGCTCGCGCCCGTGGCAGACGAACTAGGGAGGGCGGGGTTGAAGCGCGTCAATATCAGCTTGGATTCGCTCAAGCCTGATACCTACGCGCGCCTGACGAGACGGGGCGACCTGGCTTCAGCTGTTGTAGGCATTCACGCAGCAGAGCGTGCAGGCCTCCGCCCCATAAGGCTGAACGCGGTCGTGCTCAGAGGCATCAACTCCGACGAGATCGAGAGCCTTGCCGCCCTGACTCTCAAGCACTGTTGGGACGTAAGATTCATAGAATTCATGCCATTCTGGGGAAACGGCGGTCTTTTCGGCGAGGAGTGCGTAGTCCCGATAGACGAAATCCGCCGTCGCGTGCTGGCGATGGGCGTCGAGGATAGATCCGCGCAGCGGGCTGCGGCCCCCGAGGAGAACCGCTCTGGTCCCGCGAGCTATCTCAGGCTCCGTGGCGGTCTGGGCCGGGTCGGTTTCATCTCTCGAGACGGTGACGAATTCTGCGCAGCATGTAACAGAATCCGTCTCACTGCTGATGGAATGTTCAGACCATGCCTGCTTTCGGAGACTTCGATAGATGTGAAGACAGCCCTACGCGGCGGCGCCGATGACAATGTCGTTGCCGATCTCATCCGCAGGGCTGTGGCGGCCAAGCCCGAGAGCGGCAGGTCGCGGGGCGCCGACGGAGGTTGGGAGGCCCGCCCTCTGTCGCAGATAGGCGGGTAGGTCGAGCCACTAGTGAAGAGACAAGATTGGGGAGACAAGATTGGGGAGACAACACCATGACGCTAGATGAACCAAGTGGCATCCCGGCGCCGGGCGCAGTTCCCAGCCTCACCCATCTGGACGAGGCGGGCAAAGCGCGCATGGTCGACATATCAGGCAAGCCAGAGACTCATCGAGAGGCCGTGGCCGAGTGCAGAATCACGATGAACCCAAACACGCTGGCGCTGATCGAGCGGGGTGAGGGGCCAAAGGGAGAAGTGTTCGGAGTAGCCCGGGTGGCGGCGATCATGGCTGCGAAGAACACGTCTTCAATCATCCCAATGTGTCACCCAATAGCCCTCACGGGCATCGATGTGGATTTCGTCGCAGATGAGACGGCGGGCGCTGTGGATGTTCGGGTCGCAGTGCGAACGTTGGGCCGAACAGGGGCTGAGATGGAAGCATTGAGCGGCGCGGCAGTGGCCGCACTCACCGTGTACGACATGTGCAAGGCGGTCGACAGGTCGATGACCATAGGCGACCTTAGGCTGGTGTTCAAGTCGGGCGGCAAGAGCGGCGTATTCTTCCGCGATGATGACGGCCCGCCAGGCGATGTGCCGAACCATGACGATGTGCCGAACCGTGAGGATGTGC
>DAOTAC010000176.1:4245-5353 GCA_035382325.1 Bacillota bacterium
GAACCGTGAAGGCGGGCTGAACCGTGAGGATGGGCTGGGCTTTGAGGATAGGCGGCGCCATGAGGAGGAGCGATGATGGGAGATAGAGCCGCGGAAGGCGTAGTTGTAGCTGTCTGCATAAGCGAGACAAAAGGAGTGCCTAAGCAGGACGTGGGCAGCGCAATGCTTGTAGATAACCACGGCCTTGATGGCGATGCCCACGCCGGCAGGTGGCATAGACAGGTCAGCCTGCTGGCCGAGGAGAGCATAGCCAAGATGCGCGCCAAAGGCCTCGACGTGGGCCCCGGAGCATTTGCGGAGAACATCACAACGCGCGGGCTCGAGCTTCCGATACTCCCCATTGGAACCCGCCTGGGAGTGGGCTCCGAAGCCTTGCTGGAGGTGACCCAGATTGGCAAGGAGTGCCACTCCAAGTGTGCCATTTTTCAGCAAGTCGGCGAGTGTGTGATGCCCTCTGAGGGTATATTTGCAAAGGTGCTGCACGGAGGCATCGTCAAGGCCGAAGACCCCATTCGAGTCTTGCCTGCCATCAATGTTGGAGTGTTGACTGTCAGCGACAAGGGTTCCCGCGGAGAGCGGGAGGACCTGAGCGGCGCTGCGATCGAAAGAACCGTATCGGGCATGGCTGTCGTAGTTGAGCGAGCGATAGTGCCGGACGAGTTCGACGCCATAGCCGAAGAGCTCCGCCGCATGGCCGACAAACTCAATGTGAACCTGATTCTGACCACAGGTGGTACCGGTTTCGCCCCTCGTGACGTGACTCCTGAGGCGACCCTCTGCCTCCTCGATAAGCTGGCCCCCGGTATTCCGGAAGCCATGAGAGCGGCCAGCCTGGCCAAGACCTCCCATGCCATGCTGAGCAGAGCCATTGCAGGCATACGCGGCAGCACCCTGATTGTGAACCTGCCAGGCAGCCCCAGGGCCGTTCAGGAGTGCCTGGAAGTGCTAATGCCCGCGCTCCCTCACGCTATCACAACACTGGCCGGCGACGGTGGAGAATGCGCCAGATAGGCCCGCCAACCAAGCCAGATGAACGAACGGGCGTGCTAGGCGCGGAAAGACGACTGCTGTGGCTCAGTGATATACCCCCGGGGGTATCCGCCCAGGG
>DAOTAC010000177.1:0-5293 GCA_035382325.1 Bacillota bacterium
GCATCCTGGTCGCGAATGCGGCGGTATTCAATCGACCGTCACTCCCTTCAGAATGCTCGACTGTGTTTCACTGTATGTCACATCTAGATTATTCTTTGACCTGCCTCACTTACCTGCTTTCTGCGCAGCGTCCACTCCGGCCCTGAACGCCTTCATATTGATCTCCACCGTTCCGCGCGGCACCCGCGCCGCTATAGCCTTCTCAAGCGACTCAGGCGACACCAGTTTCGCAACGGTGTTCAGAACACCCAGGGCCGCTATGTTTGCGGTTATCGCCCTACCAGTGGCCTCCACCGAGATGTCGGTGATCGGGATCGCGTGCACCACCCCACGGTTTTCCGGCACATTCGCAACTAACCCTGAGTCCACTATGAGAGTTCCGCCCGGCTCTACAGTGCACGCGTAGCGTTTGCACGCAGCGTCCGACATCAGCAGAAGAACATCGGGCGCAGTCACCTTCGGATAATCAATGGGCTCATCGCTTATGATAACCTCGGCCTTTGAGGCGCCTCCCCGCGCCTCTGGGCCATAGCTCTGGCTCTGAACGGTTTCGTGGCCGTCATGCATTGCGGCCTCGGCCAGGATGATGCCGGCTAGGATCAACCCCTGCCCACCGTATCCCGACAGCCTTATCTCGCGTCTCACTTGCCGGCCGCCTCCTTTGCCCGTTCGATCACTCCGTCATACAGCTCAATGTAGCCGGGAGCGTCGCCTCGGTAAAATTCGCCTATGATGATCTTGCCCTTTACCTCAGCGGGATCGAGCTTGTCCGCAGCGGCGATAGTTATGGAGTTCTTCTTTAGCGTCTCCACCATCTCCACCGGCCCACCCAACTTATTCCTGCGCCCGAAGTAGGTCGGGCAGTTTCCTACCGCCTCCACAAACGCGAACCCGGGAGTTGTAATGGCTCGTTCGATGTACGTAGACAACTGGCGAGCATGGGCCACTGTAGCGCGGGCAACATAATTGGCTCCCGAGGCCTTCACGAGTTCGCACATATCGAAGTTGCGCTCGACATTGCCATAGGGTGCCGTAGTAGCCAGCCTGCCACTGGGCGTCAAGGGCGAGTATTGACCATTGGTCATTCCGTATATAGAGTTGTTGAACATGATCGTGGTAAGGCCCATGTTCCGTCGTGCCGCGTGTATCAGGTGATTCCCGCCTATCGCAGCCCCGTCGCCGTCTCCGGTCACAACGATCACGTGAAGATCGGGTTGTGCGAGCTTGATCCCGGTAGCGAATGCCAATGCTCTCCCATGAGTAGTATGGAGGGTGTTGAAGTCGAGATAGCCCGGAGCGCGTGAGGCACAACCGATGCCAGACACCACGCACACCTGGTCCTTGGGCAGGTCCAGCCTGGCTATTGCCCTGAGCAATGCGTTGAGTATGATGCCGTGACCGCAGCCAGGGCACCAGATATGGGGCATAAACTGCGTACGAAGATACTCATCTATTGACCCTGCCACTCGTCACACCTCCTCCAGTCGCGCGAGGATCTCCTCGGGCGTGATAGGTTCGCCGTCCACTCGCGAGTGGCCAATTACCTCGCACTTGCCGCGCGCAGCGCGTTCTACCTCCCCGACGAGCTGACCCATGTTCATCTCAGGCACTATGATCCGGTCCACTCGAGCCGCTATCTCGGCCACCTGCTCGTCTGGGAACGGCCATATCGTCTTGGGCTGGAACAGCCCGGCCGCGATTCCCTTCTCGCGGGCTAGTCGGACTGCACGACGTGCCGACCTCGCTACGATGCCGCAGGCGACTACGGCCACCCTGGCGTCGTCCATATGCTCGTCCCACGTGAATGTGATGTCGCGTTTGTGGTTCGTGATCTTGCCGCAGAGCCGTCTGACGAGCGCGTCTACCTTAGCCGGCGCAGACGTGGGAAAACCGGTAACGTCGTGGTACAGACCTGTTACGTGCCAGCGATAGCCCGTTCCAAAATCAGCCATGGCAGGCACCCCGTCGGGCCCGGCCGCGTACGGCAGGTAGTCCGATGGAGGGACTGTCGGACGCGGCCGCCAAGCGATCTCGATTTCGTCCTGGCATGGCACAACGACTCGCTCCCTCATGTGGGCAACCACTTCGTCCATTAAGAGGATAACGGGAACTCGCAGCCTTTCCGCGATATTGACTGCTTTGACTGTAAGGTCGAAAGCTTCTGAAACGCTAGACGGATACAGGGCCACAACCGGGTGATCACCGTGAGTGCCCCACCTGGCCTGCATGAGGTCTCCCTGCCCCGGAGAAGTCGGAAGTCCCGTGCTCGGCCCTGTGCGCTGGACATTGACGATCACACATGGGACTTCCGTGAACGAAGCGAACCCCAGGTTCTCCTGTTTCAGGGAGAAGCCGGGGCCCGACGTAGCGGTCATGGCCTTCATACCGGCTAGCGATGCGCCGACCACCGCTGCCATGCTGGCAATTTCGTCTTCCATCTGGATGAACTTGCCGCCGAGCTGCGGCAAGCGCTCTGATAGGATCTCAGCGATCTCGCTCGACGGCGTTATGGGGTAACCCGCGAAAAACCTGACTCCTGCGAGAAGAGCAGCCTCAGCACAACTCTCGTTACCCTGAAGAAGCTTTACCCTCGTATCGCAACTATCTGCCATCGCGAACCGCCTCCCTTCCTTGAGCAGGTGCAGCGGCCTTCTTGGCTACCACCCGTACTGCGAAATCCGGACACATGATCTCACACATTTCACACTTGATGCAGTCTTCCGGCCTAGCGACTAGAGCCTTTCCGTCAGGCCCAGCTTCGAGGACCTTCTTCGGGCACATGGCGATACATATGCCGCAACCTTTGCACCACTCGCGCCTCACGAGCACCGGCGCCTCGGGGTCTCCTGCCAAAACCAATGGACTCCCCCTCCACGTTCAATCATTGCGTCACCGCTTGCGCATGAGAAGCAGAGCACACACAGACGAACCCCCGTCTCGCCGAAGTGAGGGCCGTACATGCTCTACCCTGTTAATTCTACCATCTCTGTATGCACGTATGCAATGTCAAGTGTATTTCGGGTTTATCGTATTTCATCGGAGAGGGTCAGCGTTATCGGTCCGAGCTCTTTGAGCACCACCGGAAAACGGACCTGATGGCGACCGGGATTAAGAACAACGCCTACAGCGTTTACCTCTAGTTCCATCCCTGCCGGAAGGCTGAGCGGCGACTGGTCGCTCACGTCGGACGCTTTCACCTCAGCGCCCGCTATTCTGAATATGATGCCAGATGGCGGCACTGTCTCGCCATCAACTTCCATGGCGCCGGCGGCTGTCAGATGACCCGACACCAGCGTGTTCTTCAACCGGAACGCTAGCCCTGATCGGGAGTTCGACATGCTTCCGCTCACGTAGATGCGCCTTACGACAACTTCAGGCACATTCATCAAGAATCCTCCTTTGCCGGGCGGCTGACAACCGTCGGCTGCGCCTTCACAGCGCTGAATCATCTATACGTCGATAGGCTCCGGATTGTGAACCTGCAGTGCTCACCTGGCGTCCACGTGCCCTGTGTATGTGTCAAGCCCAGCATACTCCAGGTAATGCCGGTCATTGAGGCGTATCACTCTGCCCACAAATCCTCTGCCCTGCATTCCCACCTCAGCCACGGATAGCGACGCGTTTCCCAGCGTCATCCGTCTGTGATTGGGCACGTCTAGGTGGAGAATATGGCATATCAGAGCCTTCAGAATAATCGCATGCCCGACCACAACTACGGTCTCCGCTCGGTGAGTCTCCGCAATGTACCGAAGCAGATGTCCGGCGCGATCCCACACGTCGAGTACGCTCTCGCCCCCTGGATATCTTGTAGCAATAGGATCGCGCCTGTACTCCTCCATGAACTTCGGATACTCGTCTTCCGTGTCCTCCCATGTCATGCCTGCGATCTTGCCCACGTCGATCTCCCGCAGGCGCTCATCGGTGGCAAGGTCCGCCCCGAGCGCCTCTGCGATAGCTTTTGCCGTCTGCCGAGCTCTGCACAGGGGGCTGGAATAGACGCGCGACACCGGAACCAAAGGCGACGTGGCTAAATAGCTTGCACACGCCGTTGCCTGCGCCGACCCAAAGTCCGATAACGGAATGTCCAGCCATCCCTGAAACCTCTTCTCCCTGTTGAACATGGTCTCGCCGTGCCTCACTACAAGCAATCTGGCCACGGCACATCACTCCCCCGATTCCGGCCCGCCAGGCTCTATCACCGACACCGCCAGTAGATCCGGGTCGAACAACTCCCGAGCTACGGCCTCAGCCTCGTCAGGTGTGATAGACCTGGCAACGTCGACGCTCTCAATCAGCCGCATGTCGCGGAAGTGATGGGTAAGGAAATTGTAGGCTATGAACTCTAACGAATCGAAGCTGCGCAGCATGGATCCGATAACACGCCTGCGCGTCCGCTCGAATCCATCGGGATCAACACCCGCGCTCAGAAAAGCGGCAATCCCCTCAGCAACACGCACTACAAGCCGGTCCGGGTTGCCGCTTCTGCCTTCGAACATAGCGAAGCCATAACCGTGTTCGCAATCGTAATCCCAGTCAAAGGAGGCATCGATCAGACCCTCTCCGTACAGCGCGTTGTACAGCGCCGAACTCCTTCCCGCCAGCATATGCATGAGCATCTCCATGCCTATGATCCTGCGCATGAGAGGTCGGCCGAGAAGACTCACATTGGGATCTTTATATCCAAAACAGACAATGGGCTCAGACACAGCCATGCTCTTCTCGACCCGATGGATGGCGACATCTCTCGGCTCCTCCGGGCGGATCCTCTCCACATCAGGAGCGGCGCCAAAATCCCGACTATCCAGACGTGCCGATGCTCTATCAGCGACCTCCCCGCAAGACACGTCGCCCACCACCAGCAAAGTCATGTTGGAGGGGTGGTAGAACGTCCTGTAGCATTCATACAGCATCTCCTTGGTGATGCGCCGTACCGAGTCGACTGTTCCAGCGATCTCCTCGCGAACTGGATGCAGACGGTACATCGCCTTCAGGAGGCCGTTCACCGCCTGCCAGTCAGGGGAGTCCTCGTTCATCCTGATCTCCTGCTCGATGATGCCTTTCTCCTTCTCCACGTTCTCGTCGGTGAAATGCGGCCGCATCACGAAATCGAGAAGCGTATCGAACCCCGGCCAGAAGTTGTCGACACACGAGAACAAATAGCCAGTCATCGTGTGGTTGGTGAAGGCGTTGGAGTAGGCGCCGAGATCGGCGAAGATGTCGTCGATGGAACCATTTTCCTCCTCGAATAGCTTGTGCTCGAGGAAATGGGCTATGCCCTCCGGTGTCGATACTG
>DAOTAC010000178.1:0-5292 GCA_035382325.1 Bacillota bacterium
CGGGAAGCCAGTATGCCGCTGCCGATTCCCGTGTCGCCGGTGGATGCGGCGACCGTCGGGATAGTGGACTCCATGACCCGTACCGTGCGAGGTGCCCAGAGGTGAACCTGGCGAAGGTAGTGGGAACCATAGTTGCGACGCAGAAGAATCCCAGTTTCTCCGGGTGCAAGCTGCTCATATGCGATGTATGCACGCCCGATGGGGTTCTTACGGGGTCAGAGGTCGTAGCCATCGACACCGTCGGCGCCGGCGAGAATGACTACGTGCTCATAGTCTCCGAGGGCAACTCATCGCGGCAGGCCATGGGCAAGAAGGACGCCCCTATCGACTCGACTGTTGTTGGAATCGTAGATAGAGTGGACACCTGTAGCAGCACGCTGGTCGTTCTGTAGTTTTCGAACAGGGCAGGGCGCTTCGCGTGCGGTTCGTCTTTTTGGAGGTGCTTCGGGTTGGATCTTGATGAGTTAATAGCGCGTATCACGCGAGAAATGCTGCCTACCCTTTCAGAGGCCTCCAGGCCTGGAGCGGGATCGAATACCGGGGCAGGCGGCTTTGCAGGCGGCGCCCGGGCGCCGGGCTTGGCCACGAGCGAGGCCTGCCGAGGAGCGGTGGGCGACTGCGCCGGATGCGGCATGTGTGCAGGCCTGAACGCTGCGGCTGTGGGGCAGGTTGTAAGCGCCGGCGCGGAGAGGATCAGCGCCCATCCGGGCACGCCTGAGATCCATCGCGATCTGGCGGGGATGATAGATCACACTCTGCTCAAGGCCGACGCCACGGAGGCGCAAGTGAGGAAGCTGTGTGACGAGGCGCTCAAGTACGGGTTTGCGTCGGTGTGTGTCAATCCCACTAATGTGGCGCTTGCGGCGAGCATTCTGAAAGGCTCTTCGGTGCGTGTTTGTACGGTCATCGGGTTTCCCCTTGGGGCCACGACGCCGACGGCCAAGGCTGTGGAAACCCGGGACGCGCTGGCCAATGGGGCTCAGGAAGTGGACATGGTAATCAACGTCGGGGCGCTGAAATCGGGCAACTACGATGTAGTCAAGCGAGATGTGCATGCCGTGGTGGATGCTGCCGCGGGGCAAGCCATCGTCAAGGTGATACTGGAGACGGCATTGCTGTCTGATGAGGAGAAGATCAAGGCTTGCCTCATCGCGAAGTACGCCGGAGCGGATTTTGTGAAGACTTCTACCGGGTTCGGGCCCGGAGGTGCCACCGTGGCCGACGTAGCCCTCATGCGCCGCACTGTGGGCAGCAACATGGGGGTCAAGGCATCGGGTGGAATACGCGACTTCGATACGGCACAGAAGATGGTTGCTGCCGGGGCTACTAGGATCGGAGCCAGCGCCAGCGTGGCTATTGTGAAGGCGGCCGCGCACGACTGAAGGGGGTGCCGACCTGTCCATGACCGACCATGACCGGGAACCAATCGTCGTTGCCGAAATAGAGAAGCTCATACAGAAGGCGAGCGCAGCCCAGGCCGGGCTGTCGGGCTTTTCGCAGCAGGATGTGGACCGTGTGTGCGAGCGCATGGCCCGGCTCGGCTTTGAAGGTGCCAACAAGCTGGCCACGATGGCAGTGGAGGAGACCGGCATCGGCATCGTGCGCGACAAGGTGGTCAAGAACGAATTCGCCACTCGCGCTGTGTGGAACCATATCAAGAATCTTCGCACGGTGGGGTTCATCTCTGACGACCCGGCGCGTCGGGTATCGGAGGTAGCTGTGCCGCTGGGAGTCATTGCGGGGCTCCTGCCCACTACCAACCCGACGTCCACGGCCATGTTCAAGGCCCTCATCGCGGTGAAGTCAAGGAATAGCATTGTGTTCAGTCCTCATCCGCGCGCTGCACGCTGTTCGATGGAGGCGGCCAGGATAATGAATGCTGCCGCAGTCGAGGCAGGCGCCCCGGATGGGCTGGTGAGCTGCCTCGAGACAGTCACTATGGAGGCGACAGACGCGCTGATCCACCACAAGCTGGTGGCGGCGATTCTGGCTACGGGTGGCACGGCAATGGTGCGGGCAGCCTACAGCTCCGGGAAGCCGGCATTCGGCGTGGGCCCCGGCAATGTTCCGGCCTTCATTGAGCGCACGGCGAACGTGCGCCAGGCCGTGGCCGACATCCTGGCGAGCAAGGCTTTCGATAACGGCACGATATGCGCCTCGGAGCAGGCCATAGTGACCGAATCGGCGATCGAGGACGAGGTGCTCGGAGAGCTTAAGGCTCAAGGCGCCCATCTGTGCAGTGCGCAGGAGCAGGCAGCGCTGGCCGGCGTGGTCATCAGGCCAGGCGGCGGGGTCAATCCGGACGTAGTGGGCAAAAGTGCGCCATACATAGCTAGTCTCGCGGGGATACGCGTTCATGAGGGGGTCAGAGCGCTTCTGGCACGGTACACGGGTGTTGGGCCGGAGTATCCGCTGTCTGCTGAGAAACTCTGCCCGGTGTTGGCCTTCTATGTGGAGAAGAATTGGGAAGACGCCTGTGCGCGCTGCATCGAGTTGCTCAGCTACGGAGGCCTCGGCCATTCGCTGGTGATCCACTCGGGTAATCAGGCAGTGATACGGGAGTTCGCTCTTCGAAAGCCTGTCAACAGGATACTGGTGAACACGCCTTCGTCGCAGGGCGCGATTGGCCTCACAACCGGACTGGACCCATCGCTCACACTGGGGTGTGGTTCATGGGGCGGGAGCATAACGTCTGATAACGTGGGACCGTTGCACTTGATAAACAGGAAACGACTCGCCTACCATCTAGGCGGCATGCTGGTGACGCCGGAGTACCGCGGGGCGGCGCGGGGGGATGGCTGTCGTGAAATCGGTCGGATGGGGCGGGAAGGCGGTCCGGAGGATGGCCGGGCGCTGCGCTCGCGGCTTACTGGGCGCGAACGAGAGGTGCTGAACAGTCTGGACGATGCTTCCATCGTCCGTCTTGTCGATACCGCTCTGTCTGATATGGTCTAGCAAATAAGACTAATAGCCCCGAGCAATGCGGCTGGGGCGGGTCAGGAGGAAGAGCAATGGAGATTGCACTGGGAATGATCGAAACCCGCGGCCTAGTTGGTTCTATCGAGGCGGCCGACGCCATGGTCAAGGCCGCAAATGTGAGGCTCATCGGCAAGGAGCACGTCGGCGGCGGCTTTGTCACCGTCATGGTACGTGGCGATGTCGGCGCAGTCAAAGCAGCAGTAGAGGCGGGAGCAGCTGCAGCTGCCAAGGTTGGCGAGCTGAAGTCGGTGCACGTGATTCCGAGGCCGCATTCGGATGTGGAGATGATCCTGCCGAACCAGGGATGCCGTCCGGACGAGAAGTAACGGCTGGGTACGGAGGCATTGTTCATGGCGGGCGAGGGGAGTGTGGGAGCGGGCCGGCGTACCGACTGGACGCTATTGCGCGCTGCGCCGGTGCCCATCGGCGTGTCTGCAAGGCATGTTCATTTGTCGGCTGAGCATCTGATTGCCCTATTTGGGTCGGGCCACGAACTTGTGCCGCGCAACCCGCTGTCGCAGCCGGGGCAGTTTGCTGCGGAAGAGACTCTGGTCGTGGCCGGCCCTCGCGGTGCACTTGAGCATGTTCGGGTGCTCGGGCCCGTGCGGGGCAAAAGCCAGGTGGAGCTGGCGATCACTGACTGTTACGCCATAGGGATTCCTGCGGTAGTGCGGGATTCCGGCGACGTTGCCGGTTCGCCGGGCGTTGTGCTAGTCGGCCCCGCTGGGTCAGTTGTACTGGCTGAAGGGGCGATCGTGGCGGCGCGCCATCTGCACATGACTACGCTGGATGCGCGGCATCTGGGGCTAGCCGACGGGGACTTTGTGACCGTGATTGCAGGAGCCGGCAGGCGAGCCGCCGTGTTCGACTCGGTGGTGTGCAGGGTGAGTGATTCGTACCGGCTGGAGCTGCACCTCGACACGGACGAAGCTAACGCGGCCGGGTGCCGTAGCGGCGACATGGCGTGGATCGCGGACGGGGCGGCGGGAACTGCGCGCGCAGGCGTCGCGGTAGGTGCGCCTGTGCCTGTGCCGGCTGTGGCATCCGCGTCTTCGCAGATGTCCGGATCTGAGATATCCGGTTCCGCAGGCGTGCCAATGGACTTGACGGCTCGAATCTTGATCACTGAGGAAGACGTACTTGAGGCCGCCCGATCGCACCCGCGGCGGGCGATCGTTACGTCGGCCGGCGTGATCGTTACGCCGCTTGCTCGTGATGCGATCAGACGAACCGGGGTGGAGCTGATGATCGAGTGAGCAAGGTGGGCACGCGCACGATAGATGCAGACAGAATCGAAGCAGCGGGGATCGTAGGGGCAGGCGGAGCGGGTTTCCCTACACATATCAAGGCACGCGGCGCTGCCGACACTGTCATCGCCAATGGGGTGGAGTGCGAGCCTGTGCTTGGCAAGGATAAGGCTATCATGAGGGCTCACCCTGATGATGTTGTAGCTGGGCTTGTTGTGATGATGGGGTGTGTGGGGGCGCCTAGGGGCGTCATCGCGGTTAAGCGCAAGAACAGTAGGGAAGTTGACTCCATGAGAGGCGCGGCCCGAGGCCATGCCAATGTCACCGTGGCCGAGGTTGGCGACTACTACCCTGCCGGTGATGAGCATGTCTTGGTGTATGAAGTCACCGGGCGGGTGGTGCCCGCGGGCGGTATTCCGCTTCAGGTCGGAGCAGTTGTGAGCAATGTAGAGACACTTCTCAACGTTGCGAAGGCGGTGCGCGATAATGTCCCGGTGACTCGCAAATACGTGACGGTAGCGGGGGAGGTTAAGCGACCGGGTACGTTCAGAGTACCGGTGGGAACCAGTCTGGCTCAGCTTGTCGAAGCCGCCGGAGGGGTGCGCGAGTCGCTGCGCGGAGGTTTCGAAGTCCTTCTGGACGGCCCCATGATGGGCAAAGCTCTGCCGCTCGGTCAGGATCTTTCGGCGGCGCAGGTGACGAAGACGATGTCGGGTGCGATCGTCCTTCCGTCAGGGCATCCCCTGCTTGCCGGGCGGAAGCAGTCTATGGAGCATCAGGTCAGGCTGGCGCGCTCCGCGTGCGTGCAGTGCACTCACTGCACCGACATGTGCCCGCGGAGCCTGCTAGGGCATCCTCTCCGTCCGCACCTGATCATGAGGAACCTGGGCTACATGCGGCCGAAACTACCGCAAGATCTGGAACGATATCCGGAGCTTATGACCGCGACTCTCTGTTCGGAGTGTGGAGTGTGCAACCTGGTCTGCCCGATGGGGCTCACGCCAGGTCACATAAATGCCGGCATAAAGCGGGCCATGGCCGAGGCGCGGCTCAAGTGGAAGGGGGA
>DAOTAC010000179.1:0-5270 GCA_035382325.1 Bacillota bacterium
CTGGCCTTATCGCGGGTGGGGATGGCCATGGCTAGAAGTCCCGCCACGCTCACGATAAGGAACATGGCCGGCCAGAAGTTCCAGGACGCGAACATGGTCTGGGTGACGGGGATGACCTGCCCGGTCAGCTTTTCAATGTGGTTGGCTGGGTTGCCTACAGTCGCGATAGTCAGAGGAGTGGAACCGGATATGCCCATGTGCCACGTGAGGAAACCTGCGTACGCCGCTGCGATGAGCAGGGGATAGTCCACTCCCTCCACACGCTTGGCGATCTCGACTGCAAGCAGGCCCCCCACAATGAGGCCAAACCCCCACTGCAGCCAGGAACAGATTCCGGCAACGAGCGCTACGAGGAACACAGCCTTAGCAGGAGTATTGGCTATCCGCGCGATGCCAGCCAACATCCTCTTGACCGGCGGAGCGAGGGCCAGGCTATGCCCTGTTACCAGGATGAGAGTCATCTGCATGGCGAACGCGAGTATGCCCCAGATGCCTCCCCACCACGCATTGATTGTTCCCATGAAACCTGCGTCGGTGAAGACGAGAGCCAGGATGAACGAGATGAAGGTGAGGATTATCGCGAACAGGTACGCATCGGGCAGGTACTTCTCCATTATCCTCGTGAAGAACTCGCCCATTCGCCGGATCATGTTTAACACCCCCGTCAGATTTTGGTGAAATCCTAGAGTATTAAGTAGCAAGACGTATGCCAAGGATGAACCGGGGGTGCGCCAGGGACGCATTGCGGGCGAGACCCGACCTGAGCAGAGGCTTGAGGACAGTGCGGCAGGATTCTGATAGAGTTTTCAGGACAATGGTGCGAAGTGCATTGCGCACTCTTGCGGTCAGGCGTGCAAGCCGATTCGCAGTTGGAGGCAGTACGTTGGCTTTGCACCGGCTTTACATGGGCTTTGCATCGGCTTTTCGTCTGAGCTGCGGTTGCTTTGTGTCTGCGCAGGGTCCGCGATGCGACTGCGCTGCGTCTATGACTATGCCTGAGCAGACTGCGACTACAGCCCGTAACGCTTGATCTTGAGTTGGAGTGATCGTCTGGAGATGCCAAGATACGCGGCAGCCCGTGTGCGGTTTCCGTCGAAGATTCGGAGGGCCTCAGCTATTCGCTGCTTTTCGGTCTCGGCGAAAGCTCTGCGCTTTGATTCTTTCAGCGAAATCTGAGTCTTCAGTGGATCATCTACTGTGGAAACCATAGGATCTGGCGGCTCGGCCAGGAGAATCCAGCCCGGCAGGCTATGGGGCTCAACGACGTTGCTATCGCACAGCAGGGCCAAGTGCTGCATGGCGTTTTTCAGCTCCCGTACGTTCCCCGGCCAATCGTGGGACAGGAGGGCACGGGCGGTAGCATTGCTCAGCAAGGGCGACGGCCTGCCCAGGTCGGTGCAGAACTCCTGAAGGAAGTAGTCTGCAAGCACTAGGATGTCTTCCTTCCTATCGCGAAGCGGCGGAATTGACACAGTGATTACGGCTAGTCGGAAGTAGAGATCCTGTCGGAACCTGCCTTCCTTAACTTCCTGACGGAGGTCCCTGTTGCTGGCAGCCACTATCCGGACATCCACCGGGATCCTGCGTGTGCCGCCCAGCCGTTCGATGACCTTCTCTTCCGCGGCGCGGAGAATCTTAGGTTGCATAGCTAGGGGCAGGTCGCCGACTTCGTCTAGGAAGATCGTTCCTCCATCCGCGATCTCGAACCTTCCGGGCTTGCGCTTTCGGGCGCCCGAGAAGGCTCCTTCATCATACCCGAACAACTCACTCTCAAGAAGGCTCTCCGGGAGGGCTGCGCAGTTCACGGGCACGAAGGGCTTGTTCTTTCGTGGAGAGGTGTAGTGAATAGCTTTGGCCATAAGCTCTTTCCCCGTGCCGCTCTCGCCCTGCACTAACACAGAAGCATCACTTGCAGACACTCTCTCCACCATTTCGAATATCTTGCGCATCTCGGGAGAGACAGTGATCATGTCGCGAAGGTGGACTGCGTCTTCGAGGACTCGGTGCGAGTCATGCGCCTTGCCTGTCTCCCTGGACTGTCGGAGTGAGGACTCTATCGTCAACTTGAGCTCGTCCATGTCGAAAGGCTTCGTGATGTAGTCGTGCGCTCCGAGTTTCATGGCCGCTACAGCCGTCTTGATCTCGCCGAAGGCCGTCATGACGATGACAGGTCCGCTAAAACCGTGTTTTCGAGCGGCCGTAAGAGTATCGATGCCGTCTGCGCCCGGCAGGCGCAGATCCAGCATGATCAGGTCTATGTCCATGCAACGGAGGAGTTCGAGGGCCTGCTCTCCGGAGGAGGCCGCTACGATCTCGTAATCGCCTGCGAATGCCTGGCGGAAAAGCCACGCCATGTTGGGCTCATCGTCCACGACGAGTATTCTTTCAGGATCCAACGCTGCTCACCTCACCTCAGCGCAGCGCACATTAGCGCACTTTAGCGCAGCTCAGGGCAACTCTGGGCAATCACCGGAAGCCTGACGATAAAGGTAGTGCCCTTTCCTGTCTCCGATTCGAACTCCACAAACCCATGGTGGTTGTATACTATGCGCTGGACAAGGGGTAGTCCAAGTCCTGTGCCGCTTTCCTTCGTGGTGAAGAACATCTCGAACACGTGGTCGCGCAGCTCGGGAGCAATTCCCATGCCCGTGTCGGCGACGGCGATCTGTACGTAGCGAGCGCCGGGCTTCCACTTCACCTCTACTCGAAGCGTGCCGCCTGCCGGCATGGCCTGAATCCCGTTGAGCAGCAGGTTGAGTATGGCCTGTGTAAGGTGGTCGCTATCGCCGCAGAGCGCAGGCACATCTGCAGGGCATGTGAACTCGATGGCTACGCCCATCTCTCTGCCATACTCGGAAATGAGGTTGCGGGCCTTTTCGGCTATGCGCCGGATGTCGGTGGAAACCATATGTGGCTGCGAGTATCGAGAGAACCTCAGCAGAGACTCGACCGTGCCATTGATTCTGTCCATCTCCGCCGTGGCGACCTGCGAGAACTGCTCGAGGAACTCTCGGTCATCCAGTCGACGCGGGACTAGGCTGACGGCCCCCTTCAGCACAGCCAGGGGGTTCCTGATCTCGTGAGCCACGGCGGCGGCCAGCTCGCCCACTGCCGCAAGACGCTCAGCTCGCTCCAACCTCTCCTCGTTGGCCTGGGCCTCCTTGAGATCCTCCAGTATCACGATGTGCCCGAATTGATTGCCGTCGCTGTGGCCGTCGCCCGCGCGGCTGTGATCGTCTGATTCCGCCGGCCCGGCCATAGGCCACTCAGCTCGCGTACATACCATGGTTATGGGCCGTTCTCCTTCATGGGTCTTGATCGCAACGTTCACGAACCGGTTGAGAGACCCGTCAGCGAATTCGTCCAGTGTAGTGTGGGGGTCTATGCCCATACACTGCAAAACACTGCGGATGTCGCGCGACACGAAGGACGCGGGCGTTTCGCCCAGTATGTCCTGTATTCCTCTGGATACGAAGGCTATGTGGCCATCAGCGTCGGACAGTATGACCGCAAGGCTGAGTGTGTTGAGAAACAGCTCGAGGTAGCATTTGAGCTGCTCCAGCCTGTGCACCATGTGTGAGCCGGCGGGCCGTGAGTCCGCTACCGATGAACCGCTGTATGAGGGCGATTTGCCGAGCAGAAGAACTTTGGATGCAAACAGGAGTATTCCCGTGAGACCCAGGAGAGGCTCGATCTCCGGAGAGAAGAACAGCTTACCCGCACCTACCTGGATCTGGGCGTAGATATCTTCCAGCGCCTCATTCGCCCACACGAACCCTATCGCTCTGCCCCGCCGGATCAGCGGGCGCATGCAATTCATGATCTCGCCTCGTACCATGGATCCGACTGCGACCGTCTCCTTGCCTGTGGCCATTGCCTGCCACCCGAGGTGGTCGAGGCCCAGATCCGTGCCCACCTTCGAGCCGAAATCGCGACTGGGTCCGTAAGTAAGAATGGCGCGCAGGTCGCGTGAGTAGTAGCCTACACCGACGCCAGGGAAAGCAGCGGCGAGTTGGTCGGTAAAAGGCGCCAGGCGCTCATTCAGTATGCGTATCCTGTCGGACGCGGGCGCGTGTATTGCTTGAGGCCCAGCTGTCGACAGCAGCACACCATCGTAGTCACCTTCAAGGTGCAGGTCCAGCAACCTGGTGAGCCCAAACAGCTTGCTGCTCTTCTCCTCGATCAGCGCTGCCTCGGCCTTCTGGAAAAGGAGGTATCGCGATTTCACGGTGTTTCCCTCCTCCCCGGCATACAATGCCTCTGCATGCAGCAATGTTCTACGGAATACGGAGGAGTCCTGCCCCGGGGCGAGTTCTGACGTTCGGCTGCGCATACTGGCTTCGGCGCTGACGCCATGGTATGTAGTTGTCAAGCAAAATTATCGTACACTTACAGCAAAATTCGTATATGTAGGAAGGAAGATTGTAATACGCGTAGAATACAATCACCACGGGCTGCTGGGCGCAGTGGAGCATACCGAGCGCATACCGTACGTCACTTGAGTTCTAGCTTACAGGGTCGCACAGACCAGAAGGTCGGGGCGACTCATTCGCTCCAGGAGTGGTCGAGACCGGCAGACCAGTCTGAAAGGAGGATGAGTCTATGACATCTCAGCAGTCTGAGGGGTACATGCCTGCCGAGTTAGTGGACGCTCTGGGCCGAGTCGCAAACGGCCTAGTGGCTACATTAGGTTCAAACTGGGAAATTGTGGTACATGATTTCGGCCGACTGCCTAATTCGATTGTGGCCATAGCTGGTGATCTGACTGGACGAACCGTGGGGGGGCCAATGACGGGTTTTGGTTTTCAGTTGGTCTCTTCCAGCATGGAGAATGACGTTCTGAACTATCCAAGCGTTACCCCGGATGGGCGTAAGCTAAAGTCATCTACCATGTTCATTCGAGACCGGTCTGGAAAAGTGATCGGCTGTGTCTGCGTCAACCTGGACCTCACGGAACTCATGATTGCGCAGGGCGCGATAGAAAGGCTCTGCAAGATCGATGAAGGTGAACGGCCAAAGGAAGTGTTCGCAAGAGACATTTCTGAGGTGCTCAACGACTACCTTGAGTGGACTCTGAAGCAAGTGGATGTGCCCGTCCAACTAATGCAGAAGGAGCAGAAACTTCAGGTCATTGAAAGTTTGGAGCGTCTTGGGGTGTTCCAGATAAAGGGCGCTGTCGACATAGTGGCTCAGGCGCTGCTCTCTTCCAGATACACGGTCTACAACTACCTTGAGGAGGTAAGAGCGCGAAACCCGCTGCGCGTGTAAGC